>JBOHRM010000413.1:0-8134 GCA_050732715.1 Longimicrobiales bacterium | reverse complement strand
GGCATTGGAGCGAACACGGCGATCTTCGGCGTGATTCGCACGGTGTTGCTGCGGCCGCTGCCGTTCCCGAACGCCGACCGCATTGTGCAGCTCTGGGAGACGCGGCTGGACCGAGCCTCGGAAGGCTCGTCCTTCACACGCCCGAACTTCTGGGACGTGCGGGACATGAACCGGACGTTCGAGGCGATGGGTGCGATAGATCGGACCTCATTCATTCTGACGCGATTCGATCATGCGGAGCAGCTCAACGGCGCGAGGGTTTCAGCGGATTTCTTCCGTGTCCTGGGCGCCACCCCCACTGCCGGGCGTACCTTCGCGCCCGGTGAGGATGAACCAGGCGCGAACAAGCGATTAGCGGTCCTTGCGCACGACTTCTGGGCCCGGCGTTTCGCGGCCGATCCGTCCGTGGTTGGCCGAACGCTCGTGCTGGACGGGCGGACGTATAGCGTAATCGGTGTGCTGCCACGCGGTGATCCGTGGCTGGACGCGGGCCGACGTGTTCGTGCCGCTCGAGCGGCGGCCGGATGCGGATCGAGGCAGCCATGAGATCCCCGTGATCGGCCGTCTGAGACCCGGTGTGACGTTCCAGGCTGCGCGCAGCGATCTCGGGTCGGTCGCCCAACGCCTCGCCGAGCTTTACCCGGAAGACGACGAGGGGATGGGAATCCGGATGGATCCGTCATCCCGATGGATCGCCGATGACACACTGCGTCGAGCCTTGTGGATCCTGATGGGCGGAGCGGGGCTGCTTCTGCTGATCGCGTGCGTCAACCTCGCGAATCTGATGCTCGCGCGGGCGACGGGTCAGTGGCGCGAGCAGGCGCTGCGTGTGGCGCTGGGTGCGAGCCGTGCACGGATCGTGAGGCTGGCGCTTACCGAGTCGATGTCGATCGGGTTGTGCGGAGCTTTACTCGGCGTTGGCCTCGCGTGGGCGCTGACGCGGCTGCTACGGGCATTCGACCCGGGTGACATCCCCCGACTCGCCGATGTCACGATCGACGGTCCAGTGCTGGCGTTCACGGCGGCCGTCGCGCTGCTGACGGGTCTGATCACGGGTCTCGTGCCCGCGTTGCGCACGCCGAACCGCGATGTCGTTTCCGTGATCCGAGAAGGCGAACGCAGTGTGATGGGGAATCGCCGCCAAGGTAGGCTGCGCTCGATGCTGGTCGCCGCGGAGATCGCAATGTCACTGGTGCTGCTCGTCGGCGCGGGTTTGCTGCTGCGCAGCTTCACCGAGGTGGTTGGCGCGGATCGCGGCTTCAGGACCGAGAACCGGCTGTTCTTCGAGGTGACCCTGCCGTCGTCGTCGTACTCGGCGGATGGCGGCGTGCGACCGACGCAGTTTCGATCGGACTTCCTGTCGCGTATCCGATCGTCGGGCGCAGTCATCTCGGCCGCGGCCATCGGTCATCGACCCATGCGCGGGAAAGGTGTCGGCATGGGCTTCGGCGCCGCAGACCAGCGATCGCCGTCGGAATCGGATCAAGCCGTACGGTGGGCGAGTTGGCGGCTGATCACCCGTGACTATTTTCGCACCATGGGCGTGCCGCTGCTCGCGGGCAGGGACTCCACCGAGCGAGACCTGAGGGGCGATCCGTGGCGCGTCATCATCAGCCGGCGCGTCGCACAGGAGCTGTGGCCGGGTGAGAACGCGGTCGGCCGGCGGATCAACCTCTGGCAGGATGACGAGCGGCAGGCAGAGGTGATCGGCGTGGTCGATGATATGCTGGATTGGGGACTCGAGCTCGGACCAACATACGCTGTCTACATACCGTTCTACGGCGCGGAGTGGCAGGACGCGCATTTCGTGGTGCAGACGACGGCGTCCCCTACGGCGGTCGTGCCGACCCTGCGCTCGATCCTCGCGGAGATCGACCCGAACGTGCCTCTCTCGGACGTGCAGACGCTCGACGAGATGATCGGCGCAAACGTTGCTTCGCGTAAGTTCACAATGATGCTGCTCGCCGCGTTCGCGGGCGTGGCGCTGCTGCTCGCGCTTGCCGGTGTGTACGGCGTCCTGTCCTACACGGTCGCGCGGCGCAGATCGGAGATCGGCATTCGCCTCGCACTGGGCGCGACCCGAGCGGGTATATTACGGCTGATCGTGAGGCAGGGCATGGTGCCGGTCGTCGTCGGGCTCGTGTTCGGGGTCCTGGGCGCACGGGCGTTGTCCGAGCTCCTGTCGAGCCTGCTCTTCGGGGTCACGCCGGCGGACGTGCGGACCTACATGGCCGTCGCAGCGGTGCTGGCAGCAGCCGCAGTGCTGTCCTGCATTGTGCCCGCGAGGAACGCGGTCCAACTCGATGTCATTTCCGCGCTGAGGGAGGAATAGGCATTTACTGCAAGCGGCTGGAAATGACAGGTTCAGCGCCTCCTCACCGGCCCCGCCTCAGTGGTCTTGATCCGCCTTCTACGGCGGCAGGTGCCAGCAACAAGCTGCGCAAGTCCACGAAGCTCGCCGACCAAGTCGCGCTGCTTCCGGAGATCCAACCAACCGGCCATGTTTCGAATCAGCTATGCGATGTCGATCAGAAAGGAGTGCTCGACCTCTGGATCATCCGCCAGAGAGAGCGTGGAGCGCTCACCAGGCCTCCGCCGGTCCCGCCTCGTACATGCCCGGTGTGCGGAGGCCTTCGCGCGAACTGATGATCCTGGCGCTTTGGGTCAGCCGCCCTCGGGCGTCGGGGTGGTGCGCCCGAGTCCCATAGTGCGACTCAGGAAACGTCGTACCCACACCACCGTCGCAATGACGACGAGGTGCCGTCGTCGCTATTCCGCCCGAAGCGCCTCGAGAGGATCAATGCGTGCGGCCCGGCGTGCGGGGAGGTATGCCGCAACCGTAGCGACCGCCAGCAGGAGGACGCACACGCCTGCGAGCGTCAGCGGGTCGACCGGGCTCACCTGGAACAGCATCGACCGGAGCACGCGCGAGCCGGCGATCACGCCGGCTCCGACCAGACCAAAGAGCTGCGCGAGGACGAGACGCCGGATATTGCCCGGCGTCGCCCCGAGTGCCACGCGTACGCCGATGTCGCGGGTCTGCCGCCGCACGCCCGACGCCACGACCCGGTAGAGCCCGATCGCGGAGAGCAGCAGCGCCACGAGGCTGAAGCCCGCCAGAAGCAGCGCGCTGAGCCGCGGCTGAGCGAGCGGCGCCTCGAGCAGCTGATCCATTGTCTGGACATCCCACAGGACGAGGGCCGGATTCACCTCATGCCACGCGGCGCGCAGCGCGGGGAGCATGGCCGCCAGAGGCCGGGTGGTGCGCACGGCAAAGAGGGCGGACCCGCCCGTCAGGACCTGCTCCCAAACGAAGTACGCCACCGGTCCGACGTGCCTCAGCTCGCGGAAGCGTGTGTCGCTCGCGACGCCAACGACGGTGAACGTCGTGTCGCCAGTCGCCCCGGCCACCGACACGAGTCGCTTACCGAGGGGGTCCTGGTGCCCGGTGGCTGGTTCGGAACCTCCGATACGCTGGCGAACGGATTCACGCGCTGCGTCAGCGCAAAGAGCCCGGTTCGCGCCATGTCGATCGTCACGTTCGGCGCCAGACGCGCCACGACGTCGACCTGCAGCGTATTGGCTTTCTGTGGAATCGCCCCCCACATGTCCGCGCCGCTCGGGTACTCGAATCCCGCCGGCGCCACGCCGACGATGCGCCACCGTTCCTGCGTGCCCGGATGGACGAGCGAGTGGCCCACGACGGACGGATCGCCGCCGAAGTCGCGACGCCAGGCCGCGTAGCTCCACCATGACCGGTGGCGCGCCCGGCTGCGCATCTTCCGGCCGGAGGAAGCGGCCCGTGACCGGGCGCATTCCGAGAACGTCGAAATAGTTCGCCGACCCATGTGCAACGGTGAGTACAACCACCGCGCTTCCATTCATGAACGGCTGCGGCGACACGAGGTGGTACACCCCGGCCACGTCCCGTAAGAGCGCGCTGTCACGCGCGATCTCCGCGAGGTAGGCGCTCGGTACATCCAAATTCCGCCCGCTGCGATCGAGCGTGTGCATGACGACCACCCGGTCTTGCTCTCGGATCGGCAGCCGATGGACCAGCACGGTCTTGAAGACCGTGAACATCGCGGTCGACATGCCGATGCCGAGCGCGAGGATGAGCAGGGTGGCGATCGTGAAGCCAGGCGTACGCCGCAGCGAGCGCACAGCGTGACGGAAGTCGCGCAGGAGTGCTGACCACCGCCTCGCGCGCCGCTCCCTCCGTCGTCGTCTCCGGCCGAGCTCGTTCATCTCGCGCCGGATGCGCGCAACATCTCCGAACTCGCGCTCCGCTTGCGCCCGCGCCTCGGCCTGCATCCGTCCCTGTCCGATGAGGTCTTCCATGCGCGAGGCAATATGGTTCTCCAGCTCAACGCGCGCGTCGGCCTCAGGATCGCTACCCAGGAGCCGCTCGTATCTCCGCCGGAAGGTCGTGTTACGCATTGCGATCTCCTACAGCAAGGTGCGACAGCTACGTATTCAGCTCTCCTGCATCGCGATCAACGGACCGACCTGTGAGGCGCGTCGCACGGGTAGCCAAGCGGACAGCAGCGCCGTGATCGCGAGCAGCAGCGCCATCGCCGCGATGATCCGGGGATCCGACGGGCTGGTCTCGAACACGAGCGAAGACAGCGAGCGCCCGAGCGCCAAGGCACCGCCGGTCCCGGCCACGAGACCGATCCCGACGACCACGGCTGCCTGACGCAACACCAGCGTACGCACGTGGCCGGTGCTCGCGCCGAGCGCGATTCGGATGCCGATCTCCTGGGTGCGCGAGCGCACGGTATAGGCGAGCACGCCGTACAAGCCGAGCGCCGCCAGCGTCAATGCGACGACCGCGAACGCGCCCATCAGGACGAGCACGAATCGCTCACTGCTCACCCCTTGCCCGACGATCTCGGACATCAGCGCGGCGTTGTACACGACGAGCTCCGGGTCCAACGCCGCGACTTCTTCTCGCACGGCCGGGAGGATCCGCTCGGGCGGAAGCTCGGCTGCCACTACGTACGCAAGTCTGGTTCGGGGGTAGACGAGATTACTGTTGGCGTGATACACGATGAGCGCTGGCGATCCACGAGCGTCGAGCGGTACATCACCCACGACTCCGATGATGTCCCGGTCCCCGCCCGCCGCCGGCACCGTGATGCGCTGTCCAACCACGTCCTCGAACGGCATGCCCGGAAACGCTCGTTCAGCAAAATGTGCACTCACAACGGCACGCGCCGGATCACTGGTATCGTCCTGCGCCTCGAACGCGCGGCCTGCAAGAAGTGGAATCTCGAGCGCCGCGAAGTAGTCGCCCACAACGAGGCGATGTTGAAGATTCGGGGTGCCCCTACCGGAGCTCATCGTGTCCCCGGCGAGGGGTCCCGTATTGTTTACGGTGAACCACGGATTGTAGCTGCCGGTGGCCGGAAGATACGTAATCCCGCCGGCCGCTGTTGCGCCTGGGATCGTCCACAGTCCGCGGGCCAGCTCCTGCTGGAAGATGACGCGTCGCGTCGTATCATAGCGGGCGCTCGGGAGCGTGAGGTCGAACGTCAATACACGGTCGGCGCGGAACCCGAGATCCAGCTCTCGCAGACGGTGGAAGCTGGCCATCAGCACACCGGCGCCGGCCAGAAGCGTCAGCGCGAGGGCCAGCTGCGCCGCGGCGAGTCCGCCGCGCAGCCGTGTCGGCCCACGTGCACTCGTAGCAGAGCGCGATTGCTGACCGAGCGCCCGTTTCGGATCGATGCGGGCGAACCGTATCGCGGGCGCGATGCCGAACGCGATGGCCGTGGCCAGCGTCACCAGCACGGCGAAGCCGAGGATCACGGGGGCGAATCCGACCTCGTCGAGCCTTGGAATCGCATCGTGTCCAAGGACCTTCAGAACCTCGACCGCGAGCCCGGCCAGCGCGAGGCCCAAGAGTCCGCCGAGCACAGCCAGGATCATACTTTCGACCAGCAGCAATCGAGCGATCCGAACGCCCCCGGAGCCCAACGCCGAGCGGATGGCAAACTCGTGCGTCCGGCTCGTCGCACGCACCAGGGTGAGATTCGCCACATTCACACACGCGAGCAGCAGCACAAGTGCTACAGCGATCAGCAGCAGCCGCAGCGGCGAGCGCGCTGTGGCTACCCGGTCATCCTTCAGTAAGCTGGCGTCGATGACGTTCCTGCCGACCGGCCAGCGTTCTGCCATCGCCTGGCTCATGATCGCGAGCTCCGCCCGGGCCTGCTCCAAACTCACCCCGTTCCGAAGCCGCCCGACAGAGGCGAGGACATAGCTGGAGGCGCGCTCGTTCGTTTGGCCTGCGAAGTTGAATGGCATCCACAGGTCCACTTGACCAGCGATCGGATCCTCGAATTCGGGCGGCGCGATCCCAATGACTTCCGGCCGGCCGGTCGCTCAGACGAATGGTCGTGCCAATGACCGACGGATCGCCGTCAAAGCGCGTTTGCCACAGGTCGTCGCTCAGAACTACACGAGAGGTGCCGACCTCGTCCTCACGACTGAATTCGCGCCCGCGCTGCAACGTCGAAACGAGCGTGCGGAAATAGTCGCTCGTCACTGGCAGAACCGCGGAGTCGCTCCGCTCGCCCATCCCTGAAGAGGTCACGGCCCGTTTCACTGTATGTACGCGCCGCGGCGACTCGCTCGAAGGAAGCGGCGTGATCGCGGATGTGCCTGAAATGGGGGCCCGACAGTAAGGTCCTCCGAACGGAAGCATCCTCCGGGTCCAGCTGGTACAGTCGAACGAGCTGGCCGGGCCGCTCATAGGGCAGCGGCGCAAGTAGCACGGCCTGCACGACGCTGAACACGGCCGTCGTCCCGCCGATCCCGAGTGCAAGCGTAAGGACCACGACCGCCGCGAAGCCCGGGCTCGTGCGAAGCATGCGCACCGCATAGCGGATAGCCTGGTCAATCGACGACCACCACGTCGCCCGTCGTTGCCGCCGCCGTCGCTTCCGGCCGAGCTTGTTCATCTCGCGCCGGATGCGCGCCATGTCCCCGAACTCGCGCTCCGCCTGCGCCCGTGCTTCGGCCTCCGTCCGTCCCTGTCGCATGAGGTCTTCGACGCGGAAGGCGATGTGGTTCTCCAAATCATCGTGGGCGGCCGCCGCAGCGTCGCCCCAGAAGAGCCGGTGGTATCTACGCCTTCGGGGAATCTTGCGCATGTCAGCCTCCTACGCTGCCGCGGGCAGGCCTCGGTGACGGTGCGTCGACAACGCCGCTCACCGCTTTCGTGAAGCGCTTCCACTTCTTCACCCCGTCCGCCAGCTCCCGCCGCCCTTCCGAGGTAAGCCGGTAGAACTTCGCTCGGCGGTTGTTCTCCGAGAGCCCCCACTCGGCAGAGACCCATCCCTTGTCTTCCAGCCGGTGCAACGCCGGATAGAGCGTCCCCTCCTCGACCTGCAGCTCTTCGCCCGAGCAGTCGAAGATCCATCTCGCGACCGCGTATCCGTGCATCTCGCCTCGCGACAGCGTCTTCAGGATCAGGAAATCCAGCGTTCCCTGCACCGACTCGATGATGTTGCGTGGCATCGGGGCCTCATGTCGCGCTCTCCATTGCTCCACCAGGGTAGAACATGGGTCCGCTCCCATGGGTTCGCAAGGCTTCGGTGCGCAGCGCGGTTGGATAGCGTCCCGACACCATAGCGAGCTCGGCCTCGAGGTCGGAGTCGATGGTGGTGCCTGCGCGGGCGAGAGCCCGACGTCGTGCACGAGCAGCTCCAGCTCGTCGCGCAGGCTCGCGCCAGGATACAGGCCGGGCGGGCTGCCGACGTCGGTACCTGCGAGGAGCGGGACGCCGGCGCGGACGGCGAGTCTCATGTCCGCGACTTCGCGCGCGTAGCGTGCCGCCGCGCCCACGGTATCGACGCCGGTGCGCCGATTGATGTCGGCCATCGAGCGCCACAGGTCGACGGTGCGCTCGCTCACGTAGCGGCGAGCGGGATGGGTGGTGCCCACCGAATCACCGATGATTGCGCGCAGCTTGCCGTCACCCGTGAACCGGAGCGCATGCTCGGCGATCAGCGTTGGCGTCACGCGCACGCCGCGCCGCGCGAGCTGCGCGAAGGTGCGAGCGCGCTCGGCGTCGGGCATCGTGCCCAGCGCGAGCGAGATGGTCTCTGCATGCTCGACGCTGGCG
>JBOHRM010000412.1:0-7470 GCA_050732715.1 Longimicrobiales bacterium | reverse complement strand
CCGCCGACGCCCGTAGATACTCGGCGTCGAGTTCGAATGCGAGCCAACGGCGGTCAAGATCCTCCGAGACGGCACCGGTCGTGTTGCTGCCGGCGAAGGGATCGAGAACTAGATCTCCAGGGTCGGTCAGCAGCCGTATGAAGAACTCCGGCAGGGCAGAGGGGAACCGAGCGGGGTGTGGCTTGACGCCGAGCGCCCGGCAGGCCTGGATGTAGGCCGAGTTGCTTTCATTGTTGCCGCGCAGGATCAGGTTCGCCGGAATCGAGCCACCATGGTTGTTGCCGAACTTCTCGGTGATCGCGTGACCACTCGGCCGAGTCGTCTGCCGTACGCCCCGTTCGATGAGCCGCGTCATGTCCTTGCTGTACGGAACTAAGACCCGACGGTTGTCGGCCTTGGGTGTCGGCATAGGGGAGAGCCACCACACATACTCGACGGAGTCCTTGACGCGGATCCGTCGCACGTTCACCCACTCCGCCGGCGCAGGCAGCTTGGCAGGGTTAAACCAAAAACACTCCTGTGCGAGGTGATAGCCGAGTTCTTCGACGAGGGCGATCAGCAGCTTGAAATGATACAGTGAGCGCGTCGGCTCGCCCCGGTTGTAACTGCCGCCGATGTTGAGGACGAAGCTGCCGTCCGGCGCGAGCAGCCGGCGAATCTCCGTCGCGAACGGAAGAAACCACTCGACGTAGTCCTCCTTCGACACATTGCCGTATTCCTTCTGGAAGTGCAGCGCATATGGCGGCGAAGTCATCACGAGGTTCACGCAACCGTCCCGCACCTCCCTCATGAGTTCGAGGGCGTCACCTGTATACGCCGCCCCTAGCTCCGTGGAGTACATCGGGTTCGCAGCCAGCAGCGTTTCCGGATGTGGTGCTAACGGGGTGTCGAAAAACGATCGTTGGACGCGCGTCACCATGCCGACCTCGGCCAGATTCACAAATCGATCGCGCCAATGTAGCACCTTGGTCTGACACGGCCAGACCAGGCGAGCCGGATGTCCCGAAATCGGGACTGCGCGTTCGTGAGTGGGCGGGCCGTCGGCACGCATCGGCGGCAGCCCGCGACGGTCGCGTTGTTGCGCGGTCCATTCCGCCGCGTGATCGGGGCTGCGGCGCTGGCTCAGTCAGATCGCAGGGTCGCGCGCGGGTCGGCCTTCGACGCGCGCAGTGCGGGAGCGGCGCTCGCGATCAGCGCCACGGCCACGAGCATCGCGCAGACGAACGCGATCACGACAGGATCGCGCGCGGATTGCTGGAAGAGCAGCGGTTGCACCCGGCTGCTCAGCGCGATCGCGATGAGGATGCCACCCGCGATGCCGGCGACGGAGACGAGGATACCCTGCCGCAGAACGAGCCGTACGAGATCGCCGGGCTCGGCGCCAAGCGCGACGCGAACGCCGAGCTCGTGCATGCGCTGCGCGACGTTGTACCCGATCACGCCGTAGAGGCCGATAGCGGCGACCCCGAGGGCGAGCACGCCGAACGCGAGGAACATGGTAGCGCCGAACTGCCAGGCGCGCTGCTGGCCCGAGATGATCTCGCGCAGGGGACGCGTGGTCACGTACGCGTCACCGGGCATCAGCGGCTGCAGCGCCTCGCGGATCGTCTCGCCCACCACGGCGGGATCGCCCTTCACGCGCGCGAGCAGGTACGACGCGCGCTCCGGGCGGTACTGTGCCATGGGCAGGTAGTAGCGGAACCGGTCGTCGCCGGCCAGCTCGCTCTGCGCGGCGTCCTCGGCGATGCCCACCACGGTGGTGTAACCCGCAGTGTCGCTGCCGACGCGCATCTGCTTGCCGATGGCGTCCTCGTCAGGCCAGAGAACGTTCGCCATGGCGGCGCTGACGACGGCCACGCGTTCGGTGCCCTCGCGGTCGCGGTCATCGAACGCGCGGCCGCGGAGCACGTGCGTGCCCATCGTCGCGAAATAGTCGGGTGATGCGGTCTGATAAGTGAAACGGCCGAGCCGGGCCACCGAGTCGATGCCGGCGACGAAAAGACCGGTCGACGAGGTGCTCCAGAACGGGATGCTGCTCACGAGCGCAGAGTGCTCGACGCCAGGCACCGACCGGCCCGTCTCGAGGATGCGCGCACTGAGCGCGACCATCTGGCTCTCATCGAGCTGCTGGCCGCGCAGGTTGCGGCTCACGATCACCACGGGATCGGCATCGTAGCCGAGCCGCAGGGAGCGGACGTGCTCGAAGCTGCGAACGAAGAGTCCGGCGCCGACGAGAAGCACGGCCGACATCGTCACCTGGAGCACGAGGAGGCCGGTGCGAAGCTTCGACCGGTAGTGCGTGCCCTCGCGCGCGCCGGCCTTGAGGTCCGCCGCCACGCCGTCGCGTCCCGCGACGAGCAGCGGCGCGAATCCGGTCAGCACGGCGGCCAACACCGCGAGCGCCGCCGAGACGCCGAGAGTGCGCCAGTCGCTGGCCACGGGAATCGCGGCGCCGTCGCCGACGAAGAGCTGCCGGAGCGCGGCACCACCCCACTCGGCGATCATCACGGCGGCGGCGCAGCCGATGAGTGCCAGGATCAGCGATTCGGTGAACCATTGGGCCATGAGCCGGCGTCGCGCCATGCCGAGGGCGATCCGGACGGCGGTCTCCCTACGGCGCCTGAGCGCGCGGGCGAGGAAGAGATTGGCGACGTTCGAGCAGGCGATGAGCAGCACGATGAGCGCAATGCCGCTCACCCAGCGCACGGTCCTGGCTTCGACGGAGGGATCAGGGCCCACAGCGGTCTTGATCGACCCGGCGATGCCGCGTGGCCTGGCGAGCGCGACCGGCGTGCTGCGCGGCTCCTGCGCGAGCATCGCCTCCCAGCTCTTCACGTGCGCCTGCGTGAGGTCCGCCAACGCGACCTCGATGGTCACGCCGGGCTTCCGGCGCCCGATCATGCCCATCCAGCCCCAGTTGTAGCGCGTGTAGTAGTTCGCGCGATCTTCCGCGCTCGGATTCGAGCCGGCGTACGTCGTGATCGGGATGTACACGGCCGGCGGAGCGTCGTCCCAGATGCCGACGAACCCCTTCGGCGCGACGCCGACGATGACACACGTGATGTTCCACACCTGCAGCGTCTCGCCGCGCACGTCGCGGCCACCAAACTCGTTCTGCCAGAACTCGTAGTCGATTACGGCCACCTCGGCGCCCCGCGGCGTCGTGTCCTCCGAGGCGAGGAAAAAACGTCCGAGCGCGGGCTTCGCATCGAAGAACTCGAAGAACGATGCGCTGACCACGCCCACGCGCCGCTCGCGCGAGTCCGCTCCGGACCCCACCGCGAACGACGGGTTCGTGAACCCGGCGACCTCCGAAAACGAGTGCGTAAAGTTCTTCAGGTCCAGATAGCGCGTGTATACGCTCACCTGGCCGGTGGACGTCTCGCCTCGGTAGGTGGACTGCAGATACACGCGGTTCACAGCGTCCGGGTCGCGCAGATACGGCAACGGCCGGAACATCAGCCGGTCGATGATCCCGAACATCGCCGTGTTGGCGCCGATGCCGAGACCCAGCGTCAGGATGACTGTCAACGTAAACGCGGGCGAGCGACGCAGGCTGCGGAGCGCGTAGCGCGAGTCTTGGATCGCCGTATCGAACCAGGAGGGGAGGCGCGCGTCCCACACTCCTCCGCCCAGCGGGGGGCGGCTGGGAGGGAGGTGGCCGCCGGCGCGGCCCCGTATATCGTGCGACGCCGCCGCCGATCGCCCCGCGGTCCGACGCTCACGCCAGTGCTCGACCGGGACACGGTAAACGATGTCGGCGCAGCCGCGGACCGCGGCGGCTGCCGCGCCCACGGCACCCGATCGCTCGTGCGTGCGCCGCGCGAGCCGCCGGAAATCCGCGACTAGCTCCGCGCCGTACGCCGCTCGAATACCCGGTGGCAGAAGACGCGTGAACCGGCAATACAGCCACACGGCCAGCCGCACCGCCAGAACATCGCCTCGCCCGCTCATGTCAGCTCCAACGCACGCGTCGCGCCCGCGGCGTCAACCACCGCCTGCAACCGCGCAACCTCCGCCGCCAGTATGTGTGTGCGCATGTGGGCCGTCCAGGGTGGTATTCGATATAATTGGCTCTATATATAAAAGGATATCTATTCGCCCGCAACCAGGACAGCCGCTCGCACACGACCCCTCGCGCGGCGCGTACGTCGCCCTCGCACGGAAGCCGGTCGAACGCGAATTCGAGTTCGATGAGGAAACGACATGATGAGATCTCCATGCTTCCGCCATTGGCGGGACCGCGATAGGGGCGTCATCGGCACGGGCCGCAGCCGCCCCCAACCCGGCGGCGAGGCACCCGCTGGTTCGCCTTTGACCACCGCCGAGCTCGCTGAGATCGGCAGCCCACCGAGTGCGAGCCGACCCGTTCTCGGCAACCGCAAGCGCTCAGTAATCGAGTGCCTCTTGGAGGTCGGTCAGAACGCTTCGCGCAGCGAGAGGTTCTCCTCGATCTCGGAGCGGGTGAGCCACACGTCGCGGAGCTGCTTGCGCGCGTAGAGCGGGAGCTGGTCGGTACGATGGGGTGAGCCAGGCTGGCTGGCGTTGCCGTAGGAGAGCAGGGCGCGGGCGCGGACGGGCGTGCCGAACTCGACGGCGGCGACGAATGAATCGCCGGATGTAGCGCGGAATCGGCCGTCGCTCATCGGCTCGAAGTGGGTGACGCGGAAGACGCCGATGTGGTCGGGTCCGCCGTTGGCGGGCAGGTCGAGCGCGTCGATCTGGAGCCGGTAAACGTCGCCCCACGGCCGATCGAGCGCGCCATACGTCTGTTCGACCTCGCGCGCGGCCGCACCGAGCGCGCGCGCGGCGCCTTCGGGGTCGCCCACGCCGTCGGGCGTCGAGAGCGGCGCGACGTGCGACCAGTCGACGTCGAACGGGGTGTCGGCCGATCCGGCGTGCACGGCGAGCCGGCGCATGAGCTCTTGGAAGAGGATGGCGCCGCGGCTCTCGGCGTTTGTCTGGCGGTCCCAGAGCTCGAGCACGTCGGCCGCGCGTTTTGCCGGAGTCGTGCCGTACTGGCGTGCGGCGTGGACCACGTCCTCGAGGATGTGGTCGGCGGCGCCGACGCGTGTCGAGTGCTTGAACGCGATCATCTCGTCGAACGTGATTGGGTCGTTCTCGGCGAGCATGCGTGCGGAGCGAATGGCACGGAATTCCATGCGAGGCGGCGGCGCCATGTACGGCGGATAGTTGTCCGCGCGCAGTGCGATCGGGATCGTGGTGGTCCACGGTGGATCGTTCGCGTTCTGGAGCCAACCGGTCGGCGGGTCGAGCAATCGTGGCAGATCGCGGTAGGCGTGGTAGTGCGACCAGATGGTCCAGGACCGCTCGCTCGGCACGATGCCGCGCCAATAGCGCCAATCCCCGCCCCAGCGGATCGGCACGAGGCCGTTGAAGAGGTGCAGAATGTGGCCTTGGCGGTCGGCGTAGATGACGGTGAACGTCGGGATATCGAGCCGGCGGACCGCGGCCTCGAACTCGTCGAGGCTGCGCGCCCCGAGCATCTGCCACGTCTGCTCGATCAGCGGAGGGTGGTCGAGCCCGACGACGCGGAGGGCGAGCGCCGCGCTGTCGTTCATCGCGAGCACGGGACCGTGCAACGACCACGGCACCGAGAGCGGCTGCTCCGTCACGCGGCCGTCGGGCTGTTTCACGCGGATGACGTGCCCGCGCGTGTCGAACTCGCGGACGGCACCGTCCCAGGTGTAGCCTCCGTCCGCGAGCCGGAGCGCGTAGAGATCGGCGCCGTCGTGCGTATTCACGGTGTGCGTCCAGCCGAGAGAATCGTTGAACGCGATGCTGGGCAGCGGGAATCCGACGAGCGCGGCGCCGTACGCGTTCACGCCTTCGGCGACGAGCTGCGCCTCGTACCATGTGAATGCGTCGCCCCACGGCAGATGCGGGTTCATCAGCAGCATCGCGTTGCCCGATGCCGAGCGTTCGGGCGCGATCGCCCATGCGTTCGAGCCTCTCGCAACAGCGGGCGCAGGTTCGGCGGGCGGTTCCGGCGCCTCGGCGGAGCCTTGTGCAGATTGCCAGTCCTGGACCTGACGCGTGATCTCCTGGGGGTTCGCGATGAACGTGAAATGGACGACGCGCTGAATGTGAGCCAGCACATCGACGGGTCGAACCGGCAGGACCTGCTCGAGACTGTCGGTGATCGCCGCGCCGTGTTCGGATGCGTAATCGTTGATACCGGCGATGAAGCCTTCGAGCAGCGCGCGCATGACCGGGCTCTGCACGCCCCACCATTCGTGGGCACGCTCGGGGATGCCGTTCGTCATGACCCAGCGATCGGAGTCGAGGTGCTCGGCGCCCCAATACTCGGCCGCGCGTCCTCTGGCCTGGCCGTACAGGCGCAGCACCAGGTCTCCATGGCTCCGCATCTGCGCCCAGCCGAAGGCGTAGCCCATGGCGACGAGGTCTTCTGCGAAGATGTGCGGCACGCCCCAGGTGTCCCACAAGATCTCGACACGGGAGGCCTCGGGGTCGACGGCGCCACGACGAAAGGCGGACGCGTCCGCCGCGCGGGCAGGCGCCGCCGCGGTGTCTGGAACGGGCGTTTCTCCGGGCGCCTGCGCTCCCGAGCGACACGCGCCCAGGAGCGTGAAGGAGAGCAGCGACGCGCCGAGCACTCGGTGCGTCACGGCAGTAACTCCGCGAGCCGCGACGTGTCGATGTTGCCGCCGCTCGCGATAACAGCGGCCGTGGCGCCTGCGGGGAGCCGCAGCTTCTCCGCGAGCAGCGCCGCGAACCCCGCCGCTCCGGCGGGCTCGACCAGCAGCTTCGTGCGCTCGAGAACCGTCACGACCGCGGCCGCGATCTCGGCATCGGTTACCAGCACCACGTCGTCGACATTGGCGCGAATCTGCTCGAGCGCGCGCTCGCTCGTGCTCGGCGCGGCCAACCCATCCGCGATCGTGCCGATGTGCTCGAGCCGCACGACACGGCCGGCATCGAGCGCGCGCCGCACACCGGGCGCGCCCTCGGGCTCGACGCCGTAGACCAGCGCCCGCGGCCGCAACGCCTTCACGGCCGTGGCGATGCCGGCGATCAGCGCGCCACCGCCCACAGGCACGATGACCGCGTCGACATCGGGCAGGTCCTCGACCACCTCGAGCCCCACTGTGCCCTGGCCGGCGATCACCGCGTCGTCATCATACGGGTGAACGAGCGTCAGCCCGCGCTCGCACCGGAGCCGCTCCATCTCGGCGAACGCCTCGTGCACATCACCGTGCAGCACGATTTCGGCGCCGTAGTCGCGGCTCGCCGCGACCTTGACCTGCGACGCGCGCGCCGGCATGACCACCGTGCACTCGATCCGCTCTTGTGTCGCGCCCCACGCCAGCGCCTGCGCATGGTTGCCCGCCGAGATGCTGATCACGCCGCGCACCCGCTCCTCGGCGCTCAGCGATCCCAGCTTGTTCAGCACGCCCCTGACCTTGAACGAGCCCGTCTTCTGGAGGC
>JBOHRM010000411.1:0-16835 GCA_050732715.1 Longimicrobiales bacterium | reverse complement strand
CCTCTGAGAAACGGAACCTAGTTGATGATGAGTGACGGGATCTCGACCGAGAGGCCCGGCGCAATGTCCGTCGTGTCGGTGTCGCCGAAGGCGACGTCGATGACCAATTCCGGCTCGACGGTGCCCGCTTCCCCGGCCGTGAACTGGAGCCGGCCCAGACCCTGGATACCGACTCCGTCCGTGCCCGAGAACGTGGTGTTGAGCCACGCGAGCTGACCAGCGGTGCTGTTGTTGCCGATGTACTGGTTCAGCACGTCCGTGTTACCGTCCGCCGGCGGCCCGCTCGGGCAGGTTGCCTGGCCGCCCGGGTTGCTGCAGTTGAGGTCCGCGCCCTGCGTCGTTGCCGTCAGCAGCGGCGCATCCCAAAGCAGCACGGCTTGCCACGAGCTGATGTTGCTGTCGCCGAGCATCTCGACGTCGATCTCGAAGAAGATCGTCGAGCCGGCCGTCGCCTCCGCGATCTCGTTGCCTGCCTCGTCGACCCAGCGGCCGCGGACGACGCCCGTGCCCCCAACAGGCTCCTCCGTGCACTCGACCGTCGTGTCGTCGGTGCCCGTCGCGCCAGCGTCATCCGTGACCTGGAGCGCGACCGGGTTGCTGCCCTCTTCGGAGCAGGTGAATGCGGGGCTCTCGCCCGTCGCGTCATCGAACACGCCGTCGTTGTTGAAGTCCCAGTCGTAGGACTCAATCGTTCCGTCGGGATCGCTGCTGGCCGAGCCATCGAGCGTGATCGGCGTGCCCACCAGGCCCTCGTACGGCCCGTTCGCGTCGGCGACCGGCGGCTGGTTCTCGCCCTCCTCCGTGCAGTTGACCTCCGCCGAGGCGGTGCCCGTCGCACCCTGATCGTCCGTGACCTGAAGCGCGACCGGGAACGTGCCGACCTCGGAGCAGGTGAACTCGGGGCTCTCGCCCGTCGCGTCATCGAACACGCCGTCGTTGTTGAAGTCCCAGTCGTAGGACTCGATCGTTCCATCCGGATCGCTGCTGGCCGAGCCGTCGAGCGTGATCGGCGCGCCCACCAGGCCGTCGTACGGCCCGTTTGCGTCAGCGACCGGCGGCTGGTTCTCGCCCTCGGCCGTGCAGGTGACGGTGGTCGCGTCGGTGGCCGTCGCGCCAGCGTCATCTGTGACCTGGAGTGCGACCGGGAATTCGCCCTCTTCGGAGCAGACGAACTCATTGCCCTCGTCGAACACGCCGTCATCGTTCAGGTCCCAGTCGAACGCGACGATCTCGCCATCGGGGTCGCTGCTGCCCGAGCCATCGAGCGGGATCGTATCGCCCACCACGCCGGTGTACGGGCCATCGGCGTCCGCGATCGGGGGGACATTCTCACCCGGCTCGGCGTCTTCGAGGTCGCCGGCCAGGATCATGCGAACCCGGAATTGCGACACGGTCGGATCGTGGTCGAAGCCGATCGTGCGGCCCTCGCTCGTCTGCGACGCCGGGATTCCCGTGCCCGCGTTGAACGTCTCCGAGCGATAGCAGTCGTTCGACGTTTCGTCGCACGCCGCGTCGTTGAAGAAGTTGAACGGTTCGACGTCCCAGTCGACGCTGGGCGCGACCTGGCCCAGGTTCTCACGCTCGATCACGACGACCGTGCCATCGCTTTCCGGATCGACCGACACGCCGCCCGGCGTCTCGGTCACCACGATCTCGAACGGGAACAAAACGACGCCGTCCGTGCCCTCGGGCGGCGCAGGGAACGTCGGCGTGATGATGTTCACACCCGACAATCTGTTGCGCACCGCGACGTCGAACGTCGTGCGCACCAACCCGGGCACGAACTCGCCCACGTCGGAGATATCGAGTGAGGCGGGATCGGGAACGATCTCGATGACGTCACCGGCGAGGATCGAGAGGTCTGGCCCGTCCGGCTCGATGCCGAAGTAGTCGGCGAGTATCTGGAGATCCGCCTCATTCAGCGACTCTCCGCTCGTTGGCGGCGTGATCAGGATTCTCCCCTCGTTGCGGAAGACGTCCATCGTCCACGCTGTCGAGAGCAGCTGCGGATTCGCCGGCGGCTCCGGCGGGATCAACGGACTGCTGGGTTCAGTCGCGTCTTCGACGCACGCGCTGAGCGCCAGCGCACCGACGAACGCCCCGACCATGCCGGTTCGTCCTACGGACTGCGCGACTCGGATCATGTTGTGGCTCCCTCTGAATGAGAGTGAACAACCACCGGGGAGGCCCATCCTCCCGCGGTTTGTGTGGGCGCACATCCTCAGTCGACCGCGCGCCCTGAACAACGCTCGCGAAAAAAGAAGGGCCCACGTGCCGCCCATTCTCGTGAGCGGCGTGGACCCTTCTGGGTCGGCTCCTCGACGAAGCCTATTTCTCTTTGCTGAAACCGGCCGTTCCGACGCACCGCCTGCGCTGCGGCGTGCATCAGGCCGAGCGACTTCACCCGGCGTGACGCGTCGTCTCATGCGGCTACACCAATATCAAGGTCGTCGATCACCCCGCCAGCGCCTGAGCGCAACGCGATCGTCACGGTTCGGCAAAGCGTCGGCGATGCCGTGGACGAAGAGCTCAGGGCAGAACGGGGGCCCCCTGCCACGGCTCGGTCCAGCCGGCGTGGCATCAGCGGGGCGCGCGGCGCCGACGTTTGCGTGTGGGTGCCGGCGGCGCCGATTCGGGGGGCGTCGGACGGGTGGGGTGGATCGCTGATTGCTCCGGCGCCGGTGTGTCGTGCACGATCTCGTACTCGGTGAACGCGCGGCAGTCGCGGGCGGAGCATCGTACGGCGATGCAGCCGGGGTGGACCTCGGACCAGTCGTGGATATCGCGGTACGTCGGCCGCGCGAGGAACGGGACGACCTGCAGGCGCTTGCCGCAGATGCGTCCCTTGAACCGGCTGTCCCCCCGCCGGCCTCGCGGATGCGGCGCCCGGCACACGAGCACGCACTGCTCGTCGCTCATGTCGCGGCCATCCCGCATCTCGGCATCGGCCTCGTCTCGAACCGGCTTGGCTCGCCCATCAGTTCGTGATCACGAGCGGAGGGATGTTCGTGACGATGTTGCCTTCGGCCGCGAGGAGGTCCGTCGTATCGTTGTCTCCGAAGGCGGTGTCGATGAACAGCTCCGGTTCGACGGTGGCCGCTCGCTCGGCCGTGAACTGAAGCCGGCCCAATCCCTGGATCCCGACTCCATTCGTGCCCGTGAAGTTGGTGCTGAGCCACGAGAGCTGGCCACCGGTGCTGTTGTTGCCGATGTACTGATCGAGGTTGTCGACGTTTCCCGAGGGCACCGGTCCGCTCGGACAGGTTGCCTGGCCCCCCGGATTGCTGCAGTTGAGGTCCGCGCCCTGTGTCGTCGCCGTCAGCAGCGGCGCATCCCACAGCAGCACGGCCTGCCACGAGCTGATGTTGCTACCTTCTTCCATCTCGATGTCGATCTCGAGGAAGATCGTCGAGCCGACCGAGGTCTGTGTGATCGGTGCACCGCTCTGGTCGACCCAGCGCCCGCGGACGGTGCCCACATCGCCGGTCGGACCACCCGGCGCTCCGCTGGTGACGGTGACCTCGGCTTGGTCGGTCGCGGTCGCGCCCTGGTCGTCGGTCACGGTCAGCACGGCCGTGTACGTGCCGGGCTCGGCGTACGCGTGCATCGGGTTCGCCCCAGTACCCTGCTCGCCATCGCCGAATTCCCACGCGAAGGACTCGATCGCGCCGTCGGGATCGGTGCTGCCCGAGCCATCGAACGGGATCGGCGCGCCGGCAACGCCCTCGTACGGCCCGGCCGCGTCCGCGGTTGGCGGCACGTTCTCGGGTTCCTCTACGCACTCGACCGTGGTGTCATCGCTACTCGTCGCGCCGTCATCGTCCGTGACCTGGAGCGCGACCGGGAACGTGCCGACCACCGAGCAGGTGAACTCGGGGTTCTCGCCCGACGCGTCGTCGAACGTGCCGTCATCATCGAGGTCCCAGTCGAAGGACTCGATCGCGCCGTCGAAGTCGCTGCTGCCCGAGCCGTCGAGCGTGATCGGCGTGTTCACCACGCCCTCGTACGGCCCGCCTGCGTCCGCGGCCGGCGGCGCGTTCGACGGCGTGGACGAGATCTCGACCTCTATGGTGTCCGTGCCGATCGCGCCGAGATCGTCGGTCACGGTCAGGACGACCGTGTACCTGCCCGCGCCGGTGTACAGGTGCGTGGGACTCTCTCTCGCGGCCGTGCCACCATCGCCGAAGTCCCAATGGAAGTTGACGATGTCGCCGTCAGGGTCGACCGAGCCCGCGGCCGAGAAGGAGATCGGGACGTTCACCACGCCCCTGGACGGACCGGTCGCGTGCGCGACCGGCGGCCGATTGAACGCCCCCTTGATCGTGACGCGGCTCGAGTCTCTGCCCGTCAAACCCTGTTGATCCGTCACGGTCAGGCGAAGCGTGTATTGGCCGGGCTCCTCGTACACGTGCCACGTCACGAGCCCGGAGCCCTGAGTGCCGTCACCGAAGTCCCACGCGTAGCTCTCGAGGTTGGTTCCGTCATCCGGATCGATCGAGCCACTGGCGTTGAAGAATACGGGCTTGTTCACGGTCCCTTGGTGCGGGCCATTCGCCTGCGCGATCGGCGGCTGGTTGACGTCCGGGTCCGGGTCGATGGTGACGGACGCGGTATCGAAGGCGACCGCGCCTCCGTTGTCGAACACGGTCAGCACGACGGTGTAGACGCCGGCCCTCTGGTACGTGTGCGATGGGGTCGCGCCGCCGCCGTCGTGGCCATCGCCGAACTGCCACTCGTAGCGGGCGATCGTACCATCGGGGTCGCGCGACTCGCCGCCGTCGAACTCCACGGGTTGTCCCACCACGCCCGTGTAGCGACCCCTGGCCTCCGCGATCGGCGGCTGGTTCGGCGCGTCCGTGATGACCACCGCCATCGAATCGGTGTCCGTGGCCCCGTTATCGTCTGTGACGGTCAGGGTGACCGTGTAAGTGCCGCTCGGGGTGAACGTCTTCAGCGCGACATCGCGGTCGTTCGTCGTGCCGTCTCCGAAGCTCCAGGCGAAATCGGTGATCTCGCCATCAGGGTCCGAGGATTCACGCGCGTCGAACGAGAGCTGCGCGCCTACCTCGCCGTTCGCGGGTCCTATCACTCTTGCGATCGGGTCCTCGTTCGGCGGGCCTACCGTCACAGCCGCGGAGTCGACGTCCGTCCCGCCGCGGTCATCGGTGACCGTCAGGACCACCATGAAGGTGCCTTCCGTTTCGTAGGCATGCGTGGGTGTCGCGCCCTCGCCCGGCGGGCCGGAGTCGCCGAAGTCCCATTCATAGATGGCGATGCTGCCATCCGCGTCCGATGAGCCCTCCGCGTTGAACTGGATCGGCGTTCCCGCTTTCCCTGCGTATGGCCCGCCGGCATCCGCGGAGGGCGGCTGATTGATCGTGCAGGTCAGCGCGAAGCGGGTCGTGTCGTTCTCGGGAGCGATGACCTCAACGTCGGGCATGATGTGCTCGCCACCGAGCGAGCAGGCGTTCGTGTCGAGGTCGCGGACCGATACTTCGTAGAAGCCCGGCTCGAGGTCCAGCAGGTCCGCGTTCTGGGTCGTGGTCGTGTCCCCAGGCGCAGGATGAAGATCCTCCTCGATGAACACTGGGTCGATCGTGTCGCCGCCGACTACTCGGATACGCACGCCATCAGCGTCCGTGGTATCCCCCTGGACCGAAACCTCGACGACAATCCCGCCGTTGGAGGAGTCACGACAGATGACTTTTAGCAAGATTTCGCTGACGGTCCTCGGGGGTTGATCTGTCACGGTCACCTCTCGGCTGGCGCCGTCATCGACGGCACACGTGGGGGCCACGTCGTCGATTGTGACCGTGTAGTCGCCCGGTGTGAGCGGGCTCAAGAGGACGGTATCGTCCGCGGCAATCGGCTCAGAAGCTGGCTCGGGACCTTCGAGACGGATCAGGAATCCGTCCGTGTCCGCGGTCGACGGATCCGGTGCGTCCAGATCGACTCGGACCGCGATGCCGGGAAGCGCCAGCGAGCGCGCGCCCGCGATCTCGGACGGCCTCGAGAGGCCGCCCAGCCTGCCGGCCGTAGTCCGCACGCGATAGCCATAGAATGTCAGCGGCTCGATCTCCGTGTCGAGGTAGGTCACCGCCGAGTCGCTTGGAGCGTCGATCTCAGTGAGCGGATCGAATTCGCCGGTTAGATCGCGTCGCCGTTCGATCGCGTAGCCAGAGGCACCCTCGAGGTTCGACCAGCTCAGCCGCATGCGGCCGCTGGCGACCGGCTGCACCGTCAGATCGGCTACGACCGGGAGACTGCCGTCCGGGCCGGTCGGATCATCCGAACAGGCATGGCCGAGCGCCCCGGTGGCGGCCGCCATGCTGACCGCAATCACGCCGCGGGTGAGCCGCCTAGAACGCATAGCCGAGGCTCAACGAGAGAGATACGCCCGGCCGCGCGAAGCCGACGGGAAACACACCGGCGTCCGTCTCCTGCGATTCCCGCACGACCTCGTTGGTGAGATTATTGCCGGAAAGCGACGCTGTGATGCCGCGAAATCCTTTCGTCACCTTGAAGCCGAGCGTGCCGCGTCCCTGCTCGATGATATCCGGTGTCTTGTTATTGTTGCCGTCAATATCGCCGTACAAGCTCAAGCGATCGTCGAAGTAGTTGTAGAGAACGGTTGCCGTGAGATCGGCATCGGTGTTCGAGTATGAGAGGCTGGCGTTGGCGACATACTTCGACAGATCTTGCAGCGCCAGGTCGAATAGGGTCTCTCTGAGAATCAGCTCGGCCCCACCATCCGAGTACGTAAAGTTGAAACCCAGGGTCAAGTCCTCGAGCGCGGAATGGAGGAAGCCGAGTTCCTTACGGAGCTCGACCTCTCCGCCCCGCACGTAGGCGGTGCGGGTGTTGCGATGTCTCACCCTACACTTGTCGACTTCTTGCACGGTGATGCTCTGCACGATCGCACCCGTGAACTGCTTATAGAACCCGGTCAGCGAGATCAGCTCGCCAGGCGCAGGATACCACTCCCAGCGTAGATCGCCGTTGATCGCCTCTGCGCGGTTCAGGTCCGGGTTCCCGCCTTCCTCACATCGACCGGCAACGGGCAGAGCTAGGCTAAGCGCGATCTCGCGGGCATCCGGTCTCGAGATCGAGCGAAATCCGGCCGCGCGCAGATTCATCTGATCGTTGAGCGGCAGGGTGAGATTCACCGACCAAAGCAGGTCCTGCTCATCGCGTTCAGTGACGCTCGATGGATCGCCCTCGGCGTCCTCGTTGATCAGCTCGAGGTCCCACTGTTCCAGGCGCACGCCGCCCACAGCGCGTGCTCCGAGCAGCAGGGGCACGTCCGCCATGATATAGGCAGAGCGGACGGCGTCGTCCGAAGTGTAGGGGAGGCCGAATTCCCCGAACGGCCGCGCGACGAGGTTACGGCCGATCTGTTCGGGGGCTGTCACGAGCTCGGGAGGGAGCTCTAGTACCTCCTGGCCATCCACAGGCGTCCCCGAGCTGGGCACGCCATTCACCGCGGGCGTCAGCCTGAACGCATCGGCGTCGAAGTCGCGGTCTTTCCAGCGTCCGCTGATCCCCGTCTTCAGCAACGCCTCGCCGGCGAACCACGATTCGAGTGGAACCGATAGATCGACGTTGGCGACGTAGGTTCGGTCGTCGAGAAAGCGGAACCAGTACGGATTGTCAGGCTTCGCGAAAGCCAGCGCCATCGGGGCTCCACCTTGTGGATCTGCATAGGTGAGCGTGCGATTCTCGGGCTCATCGCGGTTCGCATGTGAAACGGTGAGATTCCAGTTCCACAACGTCGAGAAGGGAGCGGTGAAACGGTGCTGTCCTCGAAGCTGAGTCTGCAAGAGTCCGCGCTCGATGTACCGTACTTGATGGCGCTCCGTGAGTGGTCCGAACTGCTCCCTTTCCGCCTCGAACGCCAACTGGAAGGGGATCACGAACTCTTCGGATTCCCGCGTGATCAGATTCCTGATGCCGAGCGTATGCGACTGGCCGAGACGTAGCGCGGCGTTCGCGACGAGACCCCAGTCGGCCGTGGTCGTGGCGTGCTCCGTCTCCGTCTCAATGATTGTTTGCCCAACGCTATTGACGAACGCGAAGCGTTCGGCCGGGTCGTATGACGTTTTGAAGCCGTAGTCGACCGAGATGATATAGCCGAGTGCGTGCTCGAACGTGCCGACCTGATCTCCATATTGGAATGAGAGCCCGAAATCGGGCAGTACCGTCCGAGGTGCCGGCGTCCAATCGCGTCGGATCGAGCGCGCTAGCGCGTTGTCATCTTCGAAGTCCTCGGGCCTGCGGAACCTGTCGTTGCCGTCGAAGCCGAGCATGTCGCCCAGGCCGTTGCGCGGCAGCACGGGCACCCTGTCGAACGTGGTGAGCGAGTTGTAGCCCTGGGAGACATCGAGCTCGAGCACACGCTCTTCGGGGAAGTCTTTGGTCTGGATGTTGACCGATCCCGCGACGAAGTCGCCGGGCAGGTCCGGCGTCGCCGCCTTCACGGTGGTGATGCTCTCGAGCAGCGACGCGGGGAAGATGTCGAGCGGCACGATCCTGCGAGTCGGCTCGGGGCTCGCCAGCTCGACGCCGTTGAGCAGCGTGTTGCTGTAGCGCTCGGTCAGCCCACGCACGACCACGAACTTGTCGTCGACCACGGAGACGCCGGTCACGCGCGCGATCGCGTCCGCCGCGTTTGAATCGGGCGAGCGCGAGATCTCTTCGGCGCTGATGCCGTCCATCACCACGGCCGCGTTCCGGCGTATGGCGAGCAGCCCGGCGTCGGTTGCGGCGCGCTGCGTGGTCACCGTTGCGACGACTTCCTCGAGCTCGATCGCGGTCGGCTCGAGCACGAGCGGCAGCGTCGTGACGTCGCCCGCGGTGACACGGACGCTGTCGACCCGCAACGTCGTGTAGCCAAGCATGCTGACCTGGAGGGTGTAGACGCCAGCGGCGAGAGATTGCGTGCGGAACCGGCCTGCTAGATCTGTGGCGATGCGGACCTGCGTGCCAGCCAGCTCGATGCCCGCGTCCGCGATTGGCCGGCCCGTCGCCGCATCCGATACCGTTCCCGCGATCCGTCCTTCTTCTTGCGCCAGAGCATTGGACGAAGCGGCCAGCCACAGGACTGCCGCAAGTCCGATGATCGCACCGCGCCGGGGAGTTGCGCACTGCATAGTCATCTACATATAATGGTGCCGCGCTCGTGACCGCTGCCGTTCGGCAGCGGCCGCCGAATCGGTTGTGATCGGTACGTGGCGGCGCTCGTGGATTGGCGACCGCGTCAACGAGTCTGATCGTCGTGCGTCGCGCGGCTACGATCCAGCCGTAACGGCGGGGTATCGGTTCTTAGCGTGTCGGACAACGACAAGCTGTTGTGATACAATATACTTAGGTAATCACGTTGGCGCGCGTGTTGCGCGCTTCGCGCAACGCGCGTGAGAGCGCGCAACCCTGCGCCAGGCGAGTACCGCGCGCGGACGGATCAGATACACGAGTGCGCGGTTCAGCGGTCGTTCCGGACTTAGCATTGACTTAGCCTACACCATCTCGTCGCCCATGACGGCCCCCTCACCATGGCCCTGTCCCCCGCGAACGGGGACAGGGGAGTGAGAAAGGGGCGGCTCCGTCACTCCATCGCATTTAGGTCGACGTGATGGTGAATCACAGCACTCAGCGGTTCATGGCGTGCCCGTGTCATGGCCGTCGAACACCGCGAGCAATGCGTGGGCTTCGGCGGAGAGGTATTGGAGCTCGGTGCGTCGCTCGTCGAGCCCGCGCAGCAGCGAGCGCATTGTGCGGTCGAAGCCCGCGGTGTGCAGCTCGCGCAGCTGACCGCGGTAGTCGATGACGTACCCGTCGCTTTCTCGTTGAAACACGTGGCGCCACACGCCGGGCGAGAGCAGCTCCTCGAGCCGGACGCGATACCGTTCGAGCTCGACCTCGCCCACCGCGGACGCCGCATGCAGACGACGCTGCAGCGCGAGGAGGCGTCGCCGGACATCGCGGTCCGAGATGCTGATGAGCTGCCCCGTCCAGACCAGATCATCGATCGCCTCGATCGCGGCCGGCGCCTCGGGTTGCGTCCGAAGAACCGACAGCGACTCGATCAATCCCGTCGAGCTCGCCTCTTCCGTTTGCTCGAACCAGCCGAGTAGATACTGCGCCGTGGCAACCCGCTGGTCGGTAGAATCGAGCGCCGCGACGATCGCGTCGTGCGTTTGTCCGAGCGCACGGGTGAGGTCGCGGTGCGCATCCTGTCGGGAGCGCAGTTGGCGTAGCTCGCCGTTCGTGAACATGGCAGCGACCACGATCGCGATCGCGACGGCGAGAATCGTTCGGCGCGCGGCGATCTTTCGCCCGCGGCTGGCGTCCTCTGCGACCATATCTGCTCCTCTGCGAGTTCCGATTCTACGGGAACAGACTGGTGCGGGACGACCACGTTCGTGGAGCAGTCTGGCGAGCGTCCCGTCACGAGATCGCAACGTCTTGGCGGCGCCCCGACGCGGCCTCGGCGTTCGGCGCTCGAATCCGCAGGTCACGCCGAACAGCGCGGCGTTCGGCGCACCGCTCCTCGATTCAACTATGGCGTGTTTGCGTGGAACGGGCCGTGCCGAACGAACGTTTCGATCGGACGTCGGTCTCGGGGCGTTTCGCGAGCGCGGTATTTGTCGGGGAGCTCTTCTTCGGTGCCGTAGCGGCCGATCACGCACATTGCCTCGACCTCGAGCTCGGGCGGGAGCGCGAGAACGCCGCGCGCCTTCTCATAGTCGAAGCCCTCCATGCCGTGTACCACGAGACCCATGCTCGTGCCTTGGAGCGCGAGGTTCTGCCAGGCGGCGCCGGCGTCGAAGCTGTGCGTGCGCGATTCGGCGCCGTCCTCGAGTGTCTTTCGCGATGCGATGACGATGAGCGCACCACCGTTCTGTGCCCACGAGCGGTTGCCGGGCGTCAGCAGCCCGAGGAAGTCGTTCCAATACTCGTCGTCACGCAGCGCATAGAAGAACCGCCACGGCTGGCGGTTGTACGATGACGGCGCCCACCGAGCGGCCTCGAAGACGCGGTCCAGCTCGGCACGGGTGACCGGCTCGCCCGACATCGCGCGTGGCGCCCACCGCTCGTAGAGAATCGCGTTGATGGGGTGATCCGGCCGGCGGTGGCGGCGTGCCGTGTCGGCAGGCGTACGGGTCATTATCCTTTTCGGAGCTGGGAGCGATTGAAAGCCAGGTGCGGCCCGGCTCCGGCCGGGCGCCCCGCTGTCGATTTCTTTGCGGCGCAACGATCGCGCGAAAAAACGGTTGTGCCACAATGGGCACCGTTGCGCCGCAAAGATCTTCGTCAACGTATCGCTACGCCGGCTCGGTCGCGACGCTCGACGTTGCCGCCAGGAGGATCATGAGGATCACGGCTTCCGACGCCTGCTCCGTCGCGCCGAGAAAATCGCCCGTCAAGCCGCCGGCACGAGCGCGAAACAGAGCGCCCGCGGCGATTGTGAGTGCGCCGAGCGATGCGAGCGCGGTCAGCGCCGTGACGGCGTGCAGCTCCTGGCTCGCCGCGAGCGCCGCCAACACAATGGCAGGCGGAACGCTCGCGAGCGCGGCACGCGGCCGCGTCACGCGCGTGACCGCCGCACTCTTCGAGGTCGTGCGTGGCGTGATGTAGGGAAGGGTGGCGAGCAGCCAGACGGGCGGCAACCGCGCGAGGAGCTGCGAGAGGATGAGCGCCAGCGGCGCCGCGCGATGCACCTCCGCGAGGAGCACGATGCGCAGGGTGAATGAGGCGATGAGCGCGAGCGCGCCGAACGAGCCGACCCGGCTGTCCTTCAGGATCTCCAGCACGCGGGTCCGGTCTTGGCCGCCGCCGAGCGCGTCCGCCGTGTCGGCGAGCCCGTCCTCGTGCAGCGCACCGGTCAGCAGCAGGGACGCCGTGTACACGATTGCCGCGGCGGGAACGTGGCCGAGCTGTGCCGCCAGCAGCCACAGCCCGGCGAGCACGACGCCGATCGCACCACCGATCGCGGGGAACCACACCGGCGCCCACGCCATCTCGGCGGCCGTGAACGGGTGGCCTCCGGCCGGCAGCCGCGTGAGAAAGACGGTGGCCGCGCGCGCGCCGCGCAATACCGGCGTCAACACGCTCCTACGGGCGCCGTGCAGCGTCCGCCATTCTCGCCTTCACGGACGGGGCGCCTTCGCACCCACGCGATGCGGCGCGCGCCCTGTGCCGGGTTCCACGCAGATGCGCGGCGGCGCGGCGCTGGTGGGTCGATCACGGCGCGCGTCCGTGTTTCACGTGTAAGGGCACGCCCGCGACCATCAATACGACCTCGTCGGCGATCGTTGCGACCCGCTGATTCGCGATACCGAGCCCATCGCGGAACCAACGGCCGAGCGCGGTCGGCGGGTGCACGCCGAATCCGACCTCGTTGCTCACCACGATCAGCAGTCCGTCACGGCTCGCGGCGGCGGAGAGCAGGCCGTCGATCTCCGCGTCGATCGCGGCGAGTGCGTCGATCTCCGAGCGCGCGGCGTCGCGGCCGGTGAGCGCGTTCGCGGCGAGCACGTTTAGGCAGTCGAGAAGGACGACGTCGGTTTCGGCGGCGAGCACGGCGCGGCCCGCATCGCGCGGAGCTTCGATGGTCGCCCAATCTGACGGCCGCGCGGCACGGTGCCGCTCGATGCGGCGGGCCATCTCGTCGTCGCTTGCGTCCGCCGTTGCGATGAAGGTAACGGCGCTGCCGCCGAGTGCCCACGCGCGCTCCTGCGCGTACCGGCTCTTCCCGCCGCGCGCCCCGCCCGTGACTAGAATGATTCGCACGCCGGCTCACTCTGCTGTCGTGGTCCTGCTTTGCGCGGCCTCGCCGTCACGACCGGACACACCTGCGGATGCGAACGTCGCCATCTCGCGTAGGATCGCGCCGGCCGCGTCCAAGACGGGCAACGCGAGCGCGGCGCCGGTGCCTTCGCCCAGGCGCATGCCGAGCTCGAGGATGGGGTCGAGGCCGAGCGCTTCGAGCAGGAAGTCATGGCCCGGTTCGGTCGAGCGATGTCCCGCGAATAGATATCCGTGCGCGGCAGGGCAGAGCCGCACAGCGACGAGCGCGGCCGCGGCGCTGATGAATCCGTCGATGATGGCGGCCTTACGCGCCGCCGCGGCCGCGAGCGCCACGCCGACCAAACCCGCGATCTCGAGCCCGCCGAGCCACGCGAGCGCCTCGAGCGCGGCGAGCCCGGGGTCACGTTCGTGACCGCGGCGTGTGCTCATGAAAGATCCGACGCCCAGCTCGACCGCGCGCAGCTTGCGTATCAGGCCCGAGCGATCGACGCCCGTGCCCGGTCCGACCACCCGACCCGCGGGCGCGCCGGTGAGCACGGCGGTGAGCGCGCTCGCGGAGGCGGTGTTGCCGATGCCCATCTCGCCGAGCGCCACGACGTCGGGAGCCCGGACTTCTCCCTGGACGAGGGCGGCGCCGGCGAGCACCGCGCGCACGGCTTCTTCGTCGGTGAGCGCGGGGCCGCGCGTGAAGTCGCGCGTGCCGCGCCGGACCTTCGCGTGCACCAGACCGTCGACATCGTCGAGATCGGCGTCCACGCCGAGGTCCGCGGGACGGATCTCGGCGCCGACGGAGCCCGCGATCGCGCAGACCGCGGCGCCGCCGGCCGCGAAGTTCCTACACATCTGCGCGGTGACCGCGGCCGGGTACGCGCTCACGCCGTTCTGCGTGACGCCGTGGTCACCCGCGAGCACATAGATGACCCTCCGCTCCAGCCGCGGCGGCGGATCGCCGTAGATGAGCGCGAGCCGCAGGGCCACGTGCTCGAGCCGGCCGAGACTGCCGGGCGGCTTCGTCAGCGCATTCAGATGCCCTTCGACGTTCCCGCGTATCGCGGCATCGGGCGGATCAACGGCGTCGATCAACGCCGCGAGCGCGACCGCCGGCGCGCCGCCCGCGCCGCCGGCTGCTTCCACAGGGTCACCGTGCATCGTTCACGTCCTCTTGTTGCGATCGGTAATCGTTGATTCGGCGCCGAGGCGGGTGGGTCCGGATCGTTGCACGCTCATTCTGCGTGTGCAGTCTTGACGCGGGACGGACCGTGTGTGCACGCCATCGGCGCGTACACGATCCACGTCGGTACAGGTCACTGGCGGACCGGCCTGACCCGCGCAAGCTCGTCGCATCAAAAAGTCCCGTTCCCCCAGCACGGGAAAACGGGACGCTCACACCCCGCCTTCCGTCCGAAGGCTTCATGGGGCGCGGGTGGACAGGTCTCCTGACTCGAGGCCGCTGCGCTCGCCTTCCCGGGAAACTCCCAGTGGCTTCACAAGAGCGCGCGTTCCGATGACTTCCGGACCTCTCACAGTGGCGGGGCCGCGCCGGATTCGCACCGGCTTCCGGGATGACCGCCCGCGTACACTCGTCTTTCGCGGCCAAGGTTAGTCGGCGACCGGCACGGGCGCAAGAATCATCGAACTCGGCTCCGATGGCACCACTGTCACGAATCAGCGTTCACGCTTCACTCGTTCGTGCGATTCGGGATCCGATGCCGAGGAGTGGCCACTTCGTCGGCGGTTTCCCGCATTACAGGAGAGAGCAGCATTCCGCTCTACAGACGCCAAACGAGCTCACCATGCCAGACCCCGTTCGCGCACGTGCACGCTTTGTCATCGCCTCGTTCAGTCTCGGCCTCGCCCTGTCGGCGTGCGGCGACGATGACCCGACCGATCCCGGCCACGAGGACGCGCCGCTCGAATGCGATCGCCTTGGCTATCCCTGTTCGCTTGCCGACGTCGCGCTCGCGACGCTGCAACGCGGCGAGGCGCTCGCCGATTCGGCCGCCGTCATGTTCGCGGACGGCACGCCGGGCGCCCAAGTCGGCGCCTGGCTGGCACAGCGCGAAGGCGTCGTCGAATCGATGGCCGACGACTACGCCGCGTGGTTCCGGCTCGAAGGGGGCGTGCCAATCTGGATCATCGATGACCGGGTCAGGCCGGGCGAGGCCGCTGCCGCTTCCGAGAGCGCGGCCGCCGCTGCCGGCGCGCGCGCCGATGTGGTCGGCGACGATACCGGCGTGAAGCGTGCCCTCGTGCTCTCGCCGTTTGCCTGGCAGTTCGGGGCGTTCGATGGGAGCGTCGCCGTGGCCGCCACCCTCGGCGGCACCCGTGGCTACGACGGGCGAGTGCAGCACCTGGAGGTCGCGGCCGAGACCAGCCCGCACATTCCATTGAGCGTGTTCACGACGTGGGACGCGTTCGATGTCGTGCATGTGTCAAGTCATGGCGAGACGGTCTGCAACGATGCCGGCTGCCGGGCCACACTCGCCCTTGCCATCGACAACCGCCCCATCGAGCAGGTCTCGGCAGAGTGGAACAGTCCCGGCTTGTCCTTCGCCATCGGCCCCAGCACCGGCAACCGCTACGTCGTCGCCAATGCCGACTTCTTTCGCCATCACTATCCCGAGGGCGTCGGCGACGTGCTGGTCTACCTCGACGCGTGCGAGACCCTGACCAGCGGCGCCACCGATCTGGCCGACGCGATCCGCGGCGAGGAGGGTGTATTCGTCGGCTGGAGCGCAGCGGTGCAATCGGGCCCCGCCGGCGCCGCGGCCGTTGCGTTCTACACGCGCCTCTCCGAAGCCGGTGTGACGGCGGGCACCGCCTATGCCGATATCGGTGACCTCAAGACGAACCTCTGGACCGATGAGCAGGGCAACAACGTGGACGCGCAGATGCGCATCACGCAGCGGCAAGCCGGCGGCGATCTGCGCATCCGCGACATCGTCTGGATCGAGCACCCGGCCGGCGGCGCGCCGCTGGACGACGATGCGATCGTCCTGATCCCGGGCACATTGGGCGACGGCCAGCCGGACAGCGTGCCGTACCGCATCCGCATCGACGGAGCCGACGCGCCGGCCGCCGACTTCACGATTCACGTGGAGATCGACGGCGTCGCCGCCGCACCCGCAACCCTTTCCGGTGCGCAATCGGCCGGCGAGCTGGCCTGGGTGCTTACCGGCTCGCTCGCCATGGGGCGCGACCTCGCGAACGACGAGGTCCTCGAGGTCCACGCCCGGGCTGAGCTGCCCGATGCAGGCACATCGCAAGCGAGCGCGCTCGTCCGCGTCATGGATGATCCGGGCTACTGGGTGGGCACGTCGATCTACTTTCGCGAGACGGAAGACACCTTCGAGATGGTCGAAGGAGTCGATCTCCGGTTCGAGTACAACCCGGATATGGACCGGTTCGACCTCACGGAGGGCACGCTGATGTGGTCGGAAGAGGGAAGCACGTTCAACGCCCAAGGCGATATCTGCACATACGAGGTTCCTCCCACGCCGGTGCAGGTCGCCCCTGGTTCGGCGTACATCGTTATCAATTACGGCACGAGCCCGGCGAGGCATTCGGTCTACGGCGACTACGAGGGACCCATCTTCCCGATCCCCACGAGCTGTCCCAACGTCACGTTGCCCGGAAAGTTCTTCGCCGCATGGCTTTACTCGGGCGGCGCGCACGACGCCTCGGAAGACGGAAACACGATCAACGGATACTACGAACAGGACTTCGGCTTCCTCGTGGAAGGCTGGGCCTGGGAATTCGAACGGAGGTCGAACTGAGGACGGAAGAGCGCGAGAGGCGCTCTTGACAGAGTGACCACCCGTGACTACCTTTGCGCATGCGCGTTGTCGGAGTCAAACAGCTGAAGGCGCAGCTGTCGGCATACCTGCGCGATGTCCGGCGCGGCGAACTTTACCTGGTCACCGATCGAGACGAGGTCGTCGCCGAGTTGCGTCCGGCGCGGCCCGGCGTCTCCGCGGCGCCGCCGGCCGACGACCTCGCCGCGACGCTCGAATCCCTTGCCGCCACCG
>JBOHRM010000410.1:0-2018 GCA_050732715.1 Longimicrobiales bacterium | reverse complement strand
ACCGCGGCTGTCGCTTTCCCGGATGCGGGCTGCGTTTCACGGACGCGCATCACGAGCGACATTGGGCGGACGGCGGCGAGACCAGCCTGGCTAACACATTGTTATTGTGCGGGTTACACCATACACTCATGCACGAGGGCGGTTGGCGCGTCGAATGGTGGGGCGCGGGACGGCCGGTGTTCATCGATCCCCGGGGCGGCACTCATTTCGACGGTGGCTGGCGGCCGCCCATGCTTTCCGAACAACCCGTTGAGACGCTGGTTCGGGAGAACCGGCACCTCGGCATCGAGCCGGATCCATGGACGGCCGGCGCAAGTTGGCGGTGCGAGCGTGACATTCCGGACCGCGTGTACTTCCGGGCGCTCGAGGCGTCATAGCAGTGTGGCGAACGACTCTGCAATCGGAGTAGCAACGTCCTGACCGCCGGAGATTCTCGATTACGGATCGGACGAGCTTTCGCATCGATAAACGGCTCGGGATACGGGTTTGACTTTTCCCGTGGGTAACCTCTGGATCCGACCGCCGTTCCGGCGCCCCGCGGCGTCGCGTGACAGAACAGGACGGCCCCGATGCCCGGTACGTCGAGCCGGCGCGTCAGCGGCCAGCTCGCGATCACGTCGCGGTCGGCGCGGTGCTGGTCGGCTGACCACTCGATGATCGGTCGATACGTGGGCGGTACCTTCGGCGTGCGTCCGGCGAGGTGGTCGAGCACGGCGACCTCGCAGTTGCCATAGATGAATTCGACGGGCAGATCGAGCGCCCGCACGTGCGCGAGCGCCTCGCGAGTCATCGGCCCGACGACGATGTCGCCGCCAATGACGAGGCGATCGACCCTTGCCGCCCGCACGTTCGCGAGCACCGCTTCGAGAGCGGGCAGGTTGCCATAGATGTCGAAGAGCGCAGCGATACGCACTGTCGGTCACCCATCGCGCAGCACCGTCTGAGGATCGACGCTCGCTGCGCGGATGCTCGGTCCGGCCGCCGCGATGAGCGCAGCGCCCACGATCACGCCGAGCGCGACGGCGTACGTCAGCGGATCCGCGGCCGATATGCCCGATAGATGCGCTTCGAGCAGTCGGGTCAGCCAGAACGCGGCGAACGAGCCGGCCAGGCAGCCGGCGCCGACGAGGCGAAGCGCGTCGCCGAGGACCAGCAACACGATGCTGCTGCGGCCGGCGCCGAGGGCATTGCGTACGGCGAACTCGTGTGTACGCTGTGCGACGGCGTACGAGAACAAGCCAAACGTCCCGGTTGCTGCGAGCAGCAAGGCGAGCGTCGCGAAGGCGCCGAGGACGCCGGTGAAGAGCCGCCGCTCGCGGGTCAGCGACGCGAGCTCGCGCTCGAGGTCGCGTGGCTCGACGGCGAGGCGAGTGTCGATCGACCCCACGGCGCGCTCGAGTGCACGCGTGGCCGTCGCGACCTGGCCATCGGCCGCACGTACGAGCACGTGCATGGCGCGGTGCTCGGTGCGCTGGCGCTGGAGCACGTACACGTGTGCGGTGGGCTCGGACTCGTGGCCGCCATGCCGCACATCGCTCGTGATGCCGACTACGTGCAGCCACGGCACATCGCGATAACCCTCCATTCCGGGTGTACGGATGCGTTCGCCGATGGCGCCACCGTCGGGCCAGTACTTCTCCGCCAGCAGCCCGTTGATAATCGCGACGCGCTCGCCACCCGCCGCGTCGCTCGCGTCGAATGACCGGCCGCGCACGGGCATGCGCAGGGTCTCGAAATAGTCATCGCTGACCACGCGGTACGCCGCGCCGCTGGCATCGCGCCCGTCCACGCCTTCTACCTCGAGAAACGTGGTACCGGCGGTGCCAGTAGGCACCCAGTTCGCCAGCGCTACGCTCGCGACCGAGGGGTCGGTGCGCAGCCCTGCGATCAAGTCGTCCCAGAAGCGGGGCGCGGCCGCGGGATCGGCGGCGTAGTCTGCGGGCGCGAGCACGACGTGCGCGGCGGCGACGCCGGCGGCGGAGAAGCCGACGTCGCGGTCAATCACGTCGAGCAAGCTG
>JBOHRM010000409.1:0-5493 GCA_050732715.1 Longimicrobiales bacterium | reverse complement strand
CGTGGCGGAGTGGTGGCGTGTGCTTGTCGGGCGAATCCGGCGAAATGCGCGTCGGCCGCAGGCGCGGCAGCAGCTCGGCATTGCGGAATGCTACCAGGAGGAAGGAATGGAAGCGCGAGGCCTGCGGCTTTTCGACGAGCTCCGGTGCGACGTACGCTATCTTCTGCGTGCGCTGGTATCCCGCGACCGGGCGTTCAGCCTGACCGTGCTCCTCACGCTGGGTGTGTGCATCGGCGCGAACGTCGCCATCTACAGCGTCGTGGAAACCGTCGTCCTCAGCCCTCTACCGTTTGAGCGGCCGGACCGGCTGGTTACGATGTACAACATGTACCCGGGCCTCGGAGGAGTCGGCGGAGCGAACGGCTCACCGGACTTTTTCTTCCGCCGCGAGCGCGTGGCGGCTCTGGAAGCGGTGGCAGCGGTCCGCGAATCCGGAAGCACGGTGGGGGAGCCGGGGAACACAGAGCGCGTATCCAGTCTCCATGTGACTCCGTCGTTCTTTCCCATGCTTGGGTTGGAACCCGCTCTGGGTCGGACCTTTCTCGAGGAGGAGTTGGATCCCCGGAGCGGACGGTGGTGCTGACGCATGGCTATTGGCAGGAGCAGTACGGCGGATCTCCCGACGTGCTGGGGCAGAGCCTGCAAATCGACGGCCGCTCCATGACCATCGTCGGCGTGCTCGGCGCGGCTTCGTGGACGGACGCCCGCATAGTGCTTCCGCTTTCGTTCTCGCGGGAACAGCGAACCTTGCAGACCTGGCATTCCAATTCCTATGCGATGCTGGGACGCCTCACGCCCGGAGCAACAGTCCAGCACGTCCAGGCCGAGATCGACGCGCTCAATGCCAGCCTGGCCGACGAATGCTGCCCCGACTTCGTGGAGAGGTCCGAATTCCACACGGTGGTCGTCGACGCGCAGGACCATCTGGTTCGGGACGTCAAAGCCTCGCTCTTCCTGCTGTGGGCCGGGGTAGCCTTCGTCCTTCTCATCGGGTGCGTAAACGTTGCGAATCTGATGGTGACTCGGTCGCAGGCTCGCCTGCACGAGCTGGCTACGCGCATGGCGTTGGGTGCCCCGCGCCTTCGTTTGGCTCGTCAGATTCTGACGGAAGCGGTGGTGATGGGAGTCCTGGGAGGTGCGGTTGGGATCGGGGTCGGCGCGGTGGGACTTAGGCTTCTCAGCTCTGTGGGCATCGAGAACTTGCCCCGAGGGGCCGAGGTAGGGCTGAATGCGACCGTGCTCCTCTATACGGTGGCACTCGCATTAGGGGCGTCGGTCCTCTTCGGGGCGATCCCGATCGTCCACCTGTTCCGGACCGATCTGAGGAGCGCATTTCGGGACGAGGGTCGCGGAGGAACCGCAGGTCGCGGGGCGGTCCTCCTGCGCGGCAGCGTGGTCACCGGACAGGTGGCGTTGGCATTTCTTCTCCTGGTCGGCGCCGGACTCATGCTGCGGAGTTTCCAAGCGGCGCTCGCCGTGGATCCTGGGTTTGAGCCGGAAGGCCTACTCACGGCCTACGTCTCCCTTCCCGACACGCGGTATCCCGACAACGAGGCAGAACGTCAATTCGCCGATGAGCTACTGAGGCAGGTCCGGGAACTGCCAGGTGTGACCGCCGCCGGCTTGACCACCCAGCTTCCATTCGGCCGGGGAAGTGAGGACGGCGTCATCAAGCCGGAGGGCTACGAGCCGTCTCCGGGAGAGTCGCTCGTCTCGCCGAAGGACGCGATCGCGGGGCCCGGCTACTTCGATGCGATGGGGATCGAGGTGATCGAAGGTCGGGGGTTCGACGAGAGAGATGGACCGGAAGACGCGAGGGTGATCGTCATCGATGAGTGGCTTGCCCGGTACTACTGGCCAGACGGCAGCGCCTTGGGAAAGCGGCTGAGCCGGGGAGCCAGCGCGGAGGTCGACGATGAGGACTTCTATACGATCATCGGCGTAGTCGAAACGATCAAGCATCAGGACCTGACCGCCGCCGAGTCGGAACGTGTCGGGGCATACTATTCCACGTATCGGCAGTTTCCCTCGGGTGACCTGGCGCTCGTGGTGCGGACCGGGGCCGAACCCGCATCGGTCACGGGGAGCATCCGGGCGGTCTTGACCCGGCTGGACCCCGCACTCCCGCTTTTCGATGTCCAAACACTGGAGCATCGGATCACGGAATCGCTGGGCTCGCGGCGGACACCCATGGTCCTGCTTCTCGTGTTTGCAGGCGTCGCGCTCCTTCTTGCCATTGTGGGGATCTATGGTGTGTTGGCCTACTCGGTCGCCCAGCGCACGCGCGAGATCGCAATTCGCATCGCGCTTGGAGGTCAACGGGGCAACATCCGGGCGTTGGTGTTGGGGCAGGGCCTCGTCCTTGCGGGCGTGGGCCTGGCCGTGGGCGGTCTCGCCGCAGTCTTCCTGGTGCGGCTGATCGAGTCACTACTCTTCGGTGTCCAGCCTATGGATCCGCTGGTCCTGGTTGGCACCGCGGCGTTGTTGGCGCTAGCCGCGGCGTTGGCCTGCTTCATTCCCGCCCGCCGGGCAACGCGGGTCGATCCCGTCACCGCCCTGGCGCGGTAGCGGAAACGGCGGCCATAGTCATCGCAGGGCTCGGAGGGCGTGGAATCGGAACAGCCCGAGCCACTGATCGAAGGTGAGATCAGACGGTGGTGCGTCCTCCGGAAAGCGCAGGTCGGTACCGAGCCTCCGGATCTCTGCGCGAGTGAAGGTCGATCGGAGGCACTTACGAATCGTGTCGCCTCCCTGCCCGAAGCACGATTCGACGAAGCGCTTGTAGCACGTCCGCTCGGCTTGATGTACAAGGGGCCGGGTCCGTCGTGCGAGCCATAGGACCACCGTGTCTACCCTCGGAGGGGGATCGAAGTCGGTGCGTCGGAGCCGGCGTACGATCTCCACCTGCCAGTCTGGCTTGAGCATTAGTGACGGTTGTGATTCAGGTGCATAAGGCGCGCCGGCGAATCGGTGGGCAGCTTCGCGCTGCGTCACCAAATGCGCATCGGTGAGTGAAGAAGGTCCGTCAACGAGTCGGCGAACGATCGCGGCCGTGTGGCTGAACGGGATGCTACCCACAACTTTATACGGAACTGTCGGCAGCCCGAAGCGAAGGAAGTCGCCTTGGACTATGGAAACGTGGCGGTCATCCCTGAACTGCTTGCGCAACAGCCCGCAGAGGCGCGCATCGAGCTCGACGGCGATGAGCTTGCGGCATCTACGGGCCAGCGCCGCCGTCAGGGCTCCGCGGCCAGGTCCGATCTCGAGGACGAGGTCATGCTTCGAGATGCGGGTCTGTGCTGCGAGCCTATTGGCTAGCGCCTCGCTCCGCAGAAAGTGTTGGGAGAGCTCCGGACGCCTGGGTGTCCGCCCTTGTTTCGCGGACACGACGGGTCACCATCGTGACAGGCATGCCGAATTCTCCCGAGAAGTGGTAGGACGGCTTGTTCGCCGGTGCGCTTAACAATAGGGACAGCGGGGCTGGGGTACAAGGCCGACCTGGTGCCATTGGTGTGACTGGATCAACTCTCCAATGGCCACGTCATCGAGCGTCGACCAGATGCCACCGTACGCGATGCTCACGTCAAAACCGCTGCCACCGAAAAAGGACGGCAACTCGTAGTCCCAGTCGCGCCGCCAGTTCACGAGCGTCGTGTCCTCGAACTCGTACGTGGCAACGCGCCGCGGCAGCACGGCCGTCGGTCCGCCACGCTGGCTTGCGTCATCCCCAGCGGGTCGAAGACGCGCTGCTGGAGGAACGTGCGGTACGGCTGACCTGACGCCTTCTCGATGATCATGCCCAGCAGGAAGTATCCGGCGTCGCTGTAGAATCCGACGCGGCCCGGCCCGAACACGCGCCCGGCCGGCGATGGACGCGAACGCCTGCTTCGTCGTGATCTTCAGCAGCGGCGAGCCGTCGTGCTCCACCACGCCCGCCTGCGAAGATGCCGGACGCGGGCCAAGTCCGCCTGGTGGGGAGTCTCTCCCAACGTCTGTCGATGGGGCTTGACATTGGCAGGACTCGTGCCCAGCTTCCCATCACCTATCGATAGGAGGACGCTCGTGAAGAACTCGCCGCACCTTCTGCCCGGCACACTCGACATGCTGGTGCTCCGGACGCTCATGCGCGGACCGCAGCACGGCTACGGCATTGCGCAGCGCGTGAAGGAGCTCTCGCATGACGTGCTCCACGTCGGCGAGAGCTCGCTCTACCCGGCCCTGCAGCGCCTCTTGCTGGACGGCTACGTCAAAGCGGAGTGGGGCGCATCGGAGAACAACCGGCGCGCGCGGTACTACACGCTGACCGCCGCGGGTCGCAGACACCTCGTCGCGGAGCGGAAGGAGTTCGAACGGATTGTGGTTGCAATTCAGTTGGTTCTCGCAAACGCGTGAGGGGCATGTCCATGCGAATCCTTCGGCGGCTCGCACACTGGTGGCGGTTCCGCGCACACGGCGCGGAGCTCGAGGAAGAACTGTCGTTCCATCGCGACGCGATCGAGCGAGACCTCATCACGCGAGGATATTCGGCCGTGGACGCGCGCGCAGCCGCTCGACGAAGAATGGGAAACGAGACACTGATGCGTGAAGAGTCGCGCGGCGTCTGGCTCTGGCCTTGGCTCGAAGGAGTGTGGCAGGATGCGAAAGGCACGGTGCGCGGCCTCCGCAAGAGCCCCGCTTTTACCGCGGGCGTGATGCTGACCTTCGCACTCGGCGTCGGCGCGAACGCCGCGATGTTCTCGCTCATTGACCGGCTGGTGTTTCGTCCGCCCCCGCTGATGCGCGATCCGGCATCGGTGCACCGCGTCTATCTGTACCGGACGAGCCGCCTCGGCGTCGAAGACGAAGTAAGTGGCCGGTACGCGCGGCACGCCGATCTCGCGCGTTGGACAACGTCGTTCTCGGCAGTCGCCGGTCACGCCCTCAGGCGGCTTGCGGTTGGCGTCGGGCAGGACGCACGCGAAGTGCGCGTTGGCGTGGTCACAGCAAACTTTTTCGGATTCTTCGATGCGCCGCCCGCGGCTGGACGGTATTTCAGCGGCGCCGAAGACGCACCGCCGATGGGCGCGCCGGTTGCGGTGCTGAGTTACGCGATGTGGCAAACGCGATACGGTGGGCGGGGCGACGCCATCGGCTCGACGCTGCAAATCGACGCCGTCGTTTACACCATCATCGGTGTCGCGCCGAAGGAGTTCGTCGGACTGTGGCCGCTCCAGCCGCCGGCCGCGTTCATTCCCGTCGCGACCTATGCGGCGAGCGTGGTCGGCAGCGAATGGCCGACGACGTACGGTTCCGCTTTCGGGCTCAGCACGCTCGTCAGGCGAAAGCCGGGCGTACGCATCGACGCGGCCAACGCCGATCTCACCAACGTTTTCAGGCAAAGCTATCGTGCGGAGTCCGCCCGTGAACCCAGCGGTGACCCAGCCGACGTTCGTATCGCCCGCGTGCGCCCGCGTGCGCTCGCGGGATCGGTATTGCGACAGCGAGGTCCCGAAC
>JBOHRM010000408.1:0-4273 GCA_050732715.1 Longimicrobiales bacterium | reverse complement strand
GACGAGGAGAAGCCGCCGATCGATCTGTCAATCGAGATCGTCGACGAGGCCGGCGCCACGGCGAGACTGCCGCTCAGCCAGTACGGCGCGATCCGCCGCCCACTCGATACGTGGATTGTGCGCCGCCGCGACCGCGAGCGGGAGCGCTTCGGCGCCCACAGCGAGACCGTGCTCCAGACCTACTCGATCCCGCTCGAGGATTTCCTCCGCACGACGCCGTCCCTGGATCCGACCCGGCTGAAACACGTCCGATTCGTCTTCGACCGCGCGGCCGCCGGCACCGTCATCATCGATGACATCGGCTTCGCCAACATGCCGCCGGCCTTCCAGAGGGCCGTCCTCACCCAAGATCCCTGATCTCGGTTCCCGGTTGCCAGTTAGCCGGTTCGCCCCGTTCAACCGGCGAACGGGCGACCGGCTAACCGGGAACCGGCTAGAATGACCGCTCAGATGTGCGCAGAACCGCGCCGACTTTCGTGAGCGCGACGGGCCGGCGATCTCATAAGAAATTGTAGTACAGCAACTTATGTGAGTCGGTCCGCGTGGCCCGGCGCGTGCCTTACACCAGCTCCCGAACGCGGCCGCAGAGTGCGGCCGACCGTTCATGGGAGACGGCGCCGCGCCGGCTCCATTCACGTCCTCTCATAGGAGGTGCAGGATGTCGTCAGCTCTCGCGCAGGTCCACCATCCGCATCGTCTCGCCGACCTCAACGTCTACGGCGTGCAGGAGCTCACCGCCGCGGAGGCGATGGCGACGAGTGGCGGAGCCCTTCCGTTGTTCGCCGTAATCGCCGCGATCGTCGGCGCCGACGCGGCGATCATGGCGGCGGCCGCGGCGCTGCTCGGATTCCTCGCTTCGCGTGCGGACAAGGAATAGCGGGCACGCCGGTCCCCGGCCGTGCATGGCGCCCTTGCCAGATTCAACTGGCGTTGGGCCTCACGGTCGGGCTGGCCGGCGCGGCGATCGGCATCTCTGACCACCCGGACGAAACCGCAAATCGGGCATGCGCCATTCCGTACTTCCGGCCGCGTTCATCGATGACTCCCTCGAGAGCTACCTCGGCCGCCACCGCGGCGGCGGACGCGCGATCTTTCTCGCCGTCGCGCTCGTGGTCATCACCGGGGTCGCCGGACTGCCGGTCGTGCGTGTCGAGGTCTATTCGCGCGCGGCGGGCAGGCTCCGGCCGGCCGTTGAAACGCACGAGATCCGGGCGCCGATCTCGGCGCCCGTGGCCGCGATGAGGGTTGTGGACAATCAGGCGGTCCGAGCGGGCGATGTGCTGATCGAGCTTCGCGCCGACGGGATCGATGCGCAGCGGCTTCCCGTCGACGCTCGCATCCATCACGTCCGGCGACTCCTGGATGACCTGGATCGTCTGCTGCGAATCGACCCGCCGGCATCGCGTCGGGCGCAGGCAATGCTCACCGCCGAAGCCACTCGAGAGTCGACGCAGCTCGGGCAAGAAATGGACAAAATGGACAGTCGTCTCGGCCGGGCGACGGCGCGGCTGTCCCGGCTGGAGCGGCTCTACGAGGGGCGGCACGCGGCGTTCGAAGCGGTCGAGGGCGCGCGCTTCGACGTCGCCGAGCTCCGCGCTGGCCGGGCGCTGGTCCGCGAGCAGTATCTCGGCCGTTGGGAGCGCGCGCGCGAGTCGTATCGCGCCGAGCTGCGTGACCTAGTCGCGCGGCGTGAACAGCTGATCGAGCAACGCGCGCTGCACTCGATTCGGGCGCCGGTCACGGGCACGGTCGCTCAGCTCGCCGGCGTATCGCCCGGCAGCTTTCTCAGCGCGGGGGAGCGGCTGATGGTGCTCTCGCCGCTCGCGGGCCTCGTTGGGGAGGTGTACGTCGAGTCGCGCGACATCGCGTACGTGCGCCCGGAAATGCGCGTGCGCATGCAGCTGGATGCTTTCGACCACAACCGTTGGGGCGTGATCGAGGGGCGGATCCTCGACGTTTCCGATGACGTCGTGGTGCTCGATCGGACTCCGGTCTACCGCGTGCGTTGCAGTCTGGGCAAAGCCCGCTTGCGATCTCCGGACGGCCGGGTCGCCGTGTTACGAAAGGGCATGGCCGTTCAGGCTCGGTTCTCACTCGGGCGGCGCTCGCTGCTCGAGCTGCTTTGGCGTGACGTCCGGGGCTGGCTCGACCCGTACGCGCCGGCCGTGCAGGCGCCGCGCTCCCGACCTCCACCGATCCGGGAAAGGAGCTAGGCGAGTGCTTTGCAGAGTGCCCCGTATGAGGCAGCGAGACGCGCTGGACTGCGGGCCGGCGTGTCTCGCCTCGGTCGCCGCGCACTACGGATACAGGCTGCCGGTGTCGCGGGTGCGGCAGTTCGCCTTCACGGACCGACAGGGCACGAATGTCGTCGGCATGGTCGAAGCCGCCACGCGCGTCGGTTTCGCGGCGAAAGGCGTCAAGGGTCCGTTCGACAGTCTGTTCCGCGTCCCGAGACCGGTCATTGCACACGTCACCGCGGACCGTGGCGCCCACCATTTCGTCGTAGTCTACGGGATCACGAAGCGGCAGGTCACGGTCATGGACCCGGCGGACGGCGCGGTTCACAAGGTCACGCACGACGCATTCCGCGCGTGCTGGACCGGCGCCCTGATTTTGCTCGTGCCGGACGACCGGTTTCGCGCGGGTGACGATCGGCGATCCGTCGCCGGGAGATTCTTTGCGCTCGTTCGCCCACACCGCAGCGTTCTCGGCGAAGCGCTCGTCGGCGCGATCGCGTATACGGCGCTCGGCCTGTCCACGGCGGTCTACGTGCAGAAGCTCGTGGACCATGTGCTCGTGGACGGCAACGTGAACCTGCTGAACCTGATGAGCGCGGTCATGCTGGTCCTGCTCGTGATCCGTGTGTTCCTCGGGTCGATGAAGGGCGTGCTGATCCTGCGGACCGGGCAGAAGATCGATGCGGCGCTGATCATGGCGTACTACGAGCATCTCATGCGGCTCCCTCAGCGGTTCTTCGACACCATGCGCGTCGGCGAGTTGATCTCGCGCGTCAACGACGCGATGAAGGTTCGTGCATTCGTGAACGATCTCGCCCTCGAGCTCGTGGTGAGCGGCCTCGTCGTCGCGTTCTCGTTCGGCCTGATGTTCGCGTACTCGTGGAAGCTGGCCATGGTCGCGCTCGCGATGCTCCCCGTTTACATCCTCATATTCGCGGTCGTGAACCGTGCGAACCGGCGGCGGCAGCGAACGCTCATGGAGCGCGCGGCCGATGTCGAAGCACAGCTGGTCGAGTCGCTGGGCGGCGCGTCGAACATCAAACAGCTCGGCCTCGAATCGTTCGCAACGGCGAGGACCGAGGCTCGTTTCGTCCGGCTGCTGCGCGCGATCTACGGATCGGGCACGAATGCGATCTTCGCCGCGAACGCGTCCGAGCTGCTCTCGCGCGCGGGCACGATCGTGCTGCTCTGGGTCGGCGCCAGCCTCGTGATCGGCCGCGAGCTCACGCCCGGCGGGCTCATGTCGTTCTATACGCTGCTCGGCTATCTCACCGGCCCGCTGTCGAGCCTGATCAACGCGAACCGCGCCATCCAGGATGCGGTGATCGCCGCGGATCGGCTGTTCGAGATCATGGACGTCGAGCGCGAGGACACAGCCGGGAAGCTCGTGCTCACACGCCGAATGCGCGGCGACATCACGTTCGACCACGTATCATTCGGGTTCGGCACGCGCGCCCGCTTGTTCGACGGTCTCGACGCAACGTTCCCGGCCGGCCGGATCACCGCCATCGTCGGCGAGAGCGGCTCTGGCAAGAGTACCCTGCTCGCGCTCGTCCAGGGCATCTATCCCGTCACGAGCGGCGAGGTCCGCATCGGGGGGCTCAACATCGCCCACGTCGACCGCTCGAGCCTGCGTCGCAGTATTGCGGTCGTGCCGCAGGCCATCCACCTCTTCTCCGGCACGGTCATCGAGAACATCGCGATCGGCGATTACGACCCGGATCACGAGCGTGTCGCCGACATCGCGGCCCGACTCGGCATCCTCGAGCGCATCGAGTCGCTCCCCGACGGCCTCTTTACCGTTCTGGGGGAACGCGGCACAGGCCTCTCGGGCGGCGAACGACAACGGATCGCGATCGCCAGGGCGCTTTACCGGCGGCCCGACATCCTGTTGCTCGACGAGCCGACGTCGGCCCTCGATCCGCGCGCCGAACGCCACGTCCACGACGTCCTGCGCGACTTCACGGCCGACGGGGGGACCGTGGTCCTCGTTTCGCACCGGCGCGATACCACAGCGTCAGCCCACGAGATCATCG
>JBOHRM010000407.1:0-6406 GCA_050732715.1 Longimicrobiales bacterium | reverse complement strand
GGGTCGTGACCGCGGTGGGTGACGGCGAGACCGAGATCCAGTGCGCGGCGGGGCCGTTCACCGACTCGCGCGCCGTGCGCGTGCGCGCCGAGGTGGCCCGTATCACGCTGACGCCTGCGCCGGTGGCGCTAGAGCCCGGCGGAACACAGCAGTTCGCCGCGACGCTTCGCGATCCGCGCGACAACGTGATCAGCGGACGCAGCGTTGCATGGACATCCAGCGACGACGCGGTCGCGACCGTGACTCAGGCGGGGATCGCCACCGCCGTGGCGGCCGGTAGCGCACGCATCGACGCCACGAGCGGCGGCGTGACCGGCAGCGCGACGCTCGTCGTCATACAACCGCCGCCGACGGTGATGACCGCCCCGGCGAGCGACGTCGCAGCGTCGAGCGCGGTGTTGAACGGGAGCGTGAATCCGAACGGTTCGTTCGCGGTCGCGTGGTTCGAATGGGGTACGAGTGCATCGCTGGCATCGTTCACCAGCACCCCGCAACAGGAAATCGGCAGCGGTTCCACCGTGCAGCCCGCCCGCCAGCTACTCGAGGACCTCGTGTCCAATGTGACACATTACTACCGCGTCGCCGCGAGCAACGAGGGCGGTGAGGTGCGCGGCGAGATCGTGAGCTTCACGCCGTCGTTGCCGCCGGACGTCGTCACGGGAGAGGCTTCCGCGGCCGAGCGGAGCGCGGTCCTGACCGGCACCGTGACGCCGAACGGTCTCGCGACGGAGTACTGGTTCGAGTGGGCTGCCGACCCCGGCCTCGAGGAATCCTCGAGCACGCCCATGACCAGCGTCGGCGCAGGCCGGGAAGGCGTGACCGTCCGTGCGGAGTTGACCCGGCTCACGCCGGGGACGACGTACTATTTCCGCGGGGTCGCGCGCAGCGAGGCCGGGACCACCGCGGGTGAGGTCGAGGCATTCCGCACGGTGCCGGCGTCTCCGACCGTGACGACGTCTCCGGCGAGTGACGTCGCGGCGTCGAGCGCGGTGTTGAACGGAGCCGTGAATCCGAACGGTTCGTTCGCGGTCGCATGGTTCGAATGGAGCTCGGACCCCTCTCTGGTGGAGTACATCACCACGCCGCGGCGCGAAGTCGGCAGCGGTTCCACTGCGGAGCCGGTCAGTGAGTTGCTCGTCGAGCTCGCGCCCAACGTGACGGTTTACTTCCGCGCTGCGGCCAGCAACGAAGTGGGTACCGCGCGGGGCGAGGTCCTGAGTTTTACGCCGCTGCTGCCGCCGGACGCCGTCACGGACACGGCGTTCGTGGGCGCAGAGTCCGTACTTCTGACCGGCGACATCAATCCGAATGGTCTTCCGACAGTATACTGGTTCGAGTGGGGCACCGATCCCGGGCTCGAACCGTTCACGCGCACGCCCGACAACGGCATCGATGCCGTCCGTGTACCCGTGAACGTCCGCTGGCAACTGAGCGCTCTCGCACCGGGAATGACCTACTACTACCGCGTGGTTGCCGGAAGCGAGGCCGGTACAACCGAGGGGGGCATCAAGTCGTTCCGCACCGCGCCGGTCTGTATTCCCGTTGCTCCGTGCGTCGGAGTATGACGCTCGTTCATTGACACCGCGCGTCCGGAGACCCTTGTGAAGCGGCGACCAGCGCGCTGTCCGCCGGACAGTCAGCTCCGGAAACACCTGGAGAAACCGATGATGCCAAGCAACCGATGGAACGCGGCGGGGCGACTCCGCGGCGCCGGCGGACGGATCGCATCCGTACCGTTCGTGCTGCTGCTCGGTGTCGCGTGCGCCGCAGCCGCGCCGCGAGTCACTACCGCTGCGCCTGAAGCTCTCACGGTGCCGTCTGAAGCCACGGCCGACCAACCGCAAGCGGCTGAATCTACGCCCGCTCAGCCAAACCGTCGCAACACACAGGAGCCCGACACGCGGCCCGGCATCGCCGTTCTCCCGTTCGTGCGCGGCATCGTCTTCGGCATCGACCCTGAGGCGGTCGAGTCTTTCGGCATCGGCGTGCAGCAGATTCTCATCACGGAGCTCGCGCAGAACGCAGAGCTCCGTGTGGTCGACCGGAGTGTGATCCGCGACATCCTGGCCGAGCAGGACCTCGTGGTCTCTGGCCGCGTCGATCCCGAGACCGCGGCGCGCATCGGCCGGCTGGTCGGCGCACGGTACGTCATCACCGGCAGCTTCCATCAGGACATGGAAGGCGTGTTCCGGCTCGATGGTCGCGTTGATGACGTCGAGACCAGCGAAGTGATGCGGGCGGAACGCACGCAGACGCGCGGGTCGAGCGCCTATTACTCCGCCATCTTGATGCTGGGCGAGCAGCTGACCCGGAGCGTGGACCTGCCTCGGCTGCCGGGCGACGTGCGTGGCCAGCGCGAGAGCCGCGCCGCCGCCATACCACGCGAGGCCGTCATCCTCTATTCACAGGCGCAGTTCTTTCAAGACCGCGGTGACACCGAGCGCGCCCGCGATCTGTATGTGCGCATCACCAGCGAGTTCCCACAGTGGACGGAAGCCGCGGAGGCGCTTCGGCAGATCGGCGCCTCGTAGGAGGTTGCGAATGGCGGGCGTGGACGGGGCGAGCGCCGGTCAGGATACGCAGTGTCGGCTGCACCGTGGATCAGGCGGCGTCGATCGCATACGTCGTGCGGCGAACGTAGTCATCGGCGCGCGGCTCCGGCAGCGCGGCGCCGCCGAACCGAACGGCGACCACTGTGATGTTGTCCGCGCCGCCACGCGCGTTGGCCATCGTGATCAGGTCGTGGCAAACCGCATCGGGCGTGGGTCCGCGCCCGACAGTGGCCGCGATCTCCTCGGGTGATACGAGCCGATGGAGGCCGTCGGAGCAGAGCACGAGGGAATCGTTACGGCGCAGCTCCTGGTACGTGAGGTCGACGCTGACGTCGGACCTGACGCCGAGCGCTTGGAGGATCACGTTGCCGCGCTCGCTGCGCTCGGCGTCCCGTTCGCTGATCGCGCCCGCATCGATCATCTCCTGTACGAGCGACTGGTCACGCGTCAATAACGTCGCGACGTTGGCGCGAACGAGGTAGGCACGCGAATCGCCGACCTGCGCAATGAACAGGAATCGGTCAGACACGCCGCACGCCGTCACCGTCGAGCCCATGCCGGCGGTCTCGGGATGCCGCAACGCATGCTGGTGGATGCGCGTGTTGGCGTTGTTGACGGCGTCGGAAAGGCACGAAGCGAAACGGCGCGGCGTCCGATCACGTGCCGAGCTCCATCGCTCGATCATCTCGGCGACGACGAACGTGCAGGCGAGTCCACTGGCGAGCCGGCCGGCGGCGGCGCCGCCCATGCCGTCCGCGATCATGCACAACACACCGCGTTCGCCGATGTCGAAACGCGTCTCCGGCACGGCGCCGTCGGTGCGCGTCTCGGGGCGCAGGATCACGCCGTGGTCGGTCGCGGAGAGATCGCTGATCAGGAAGTTGTCCTGATTCTCGCGTCGCCGGCGGCCCGGATGTGTGCGGCCCGCGACACTCGCCTGGACGGCGGCCGTGCCGAAGCCGTGCAGCTCGGCGGTGTTCATCCGCATACCTGCCGGAGCGGATCGATGCCGCGTGCACCGAGCTCCGACGCGGCGCGGGTCCACCGCCGGCACTCGGCGTCATCGTTCGCGAGCAACGCGGCCTGAGCGAGCGCGAACGCGGCCGTGGCGCTGTCCGTCCGGGACCGCGCGTTCTGCCACGCCATCTGCGCCGTGTCCCGGATCGCGCGCAGTCGAGCGGGCTCCGGCGCCTCGGCCAGTGCGACCAGCTGGCGGTCGAGCGCCCCGGCAATCCCCCCGGTCAGTGGTGATCGAGGCGACGGATCGGCCGGCGGCGGATCATCGGGCACCGGACGATCCGGACGATCCGGCGGCACGTTTGCCACATCACGGTTCTCGGGCGCCGGTGGGTCCGGTTGAAACGTGTCCTCCGGAGCCGCGTCGATTCGTACCGAGTCGGCCTGCGACACACGTGCTGACGAATCGGCCGCGGCGATCGGATCGGGCTCGGCGCCCGGCTTGACGAGCGCCCGCACGCCAGCGGCGAAAGCGATGATGGCGATGATTGCAGCGGCGACCCTGCTCGGCCGCCGCCACGGCCGCGGCTGGACCGGCTCCACGGGCGGACGGGCACCCGGCGCGCGGGCGGTCACGGTCGGCGGAACGGCCTCTCGGGCCCGCACGTCATCGCGGCTACGGGCGCGGGCGTGGTCGATGGAGTCGACGCCCGGTCCGAGCGCGGCCGTCGCGCCGGTGACCGCGGACAGCTCGCTCGCGAGCTCGGCGGCACTGGCCTGGCGGTCATGGACGTCACGGGCGAGCGCGCGATCGAGCACGCGCTGGAGCGCCGGCGGAAACGTCGCGCCGGGCGGCACTTCGTCGAGCCGCTTCGGTAGCGTCGTCAGACGCTGCACCATCAGCTCCTGCGTCGACGAGGCATGGAACGGCGACGCGCCCGCCACCATGCGGAACAGCAGAATGCCGAGCGAATAGATGTCGCTTCGGCCGTCGATAACCTCGCCGGTCAGCTGCTCGGGGCTCATGTATTCGGGCGTACCGACCACAAAGCCGAGCCGCGTGACCTCTTCGCCCTCCGCCTCGGCCGGGCCCTTCGCGATGTCGAAGTCGACGACCTTCACCGCATCGGAGCCGTCCGCGTTCCGGGCCAGCATGACGTTGCCCGGCTTCAGATCGCGATGCACGATGCCCGCCCCGTGCGCGGCGCCGAGCGCATCGGCGATCTGGAGCGCAATGCCGGCGGCCCGGTTCAGCTCGAGGCGGCCCTCGCGATCGAGCACATCCTTCAGCGTCTCGCCGTCGACCAGCTCCATGGCGAGAAACTGGAGGCCGTCCGGCGTGTCGCCGAAATCGTAGATCGTGCAGACGTTGGGGTGGCGGATCGCGGAGAGGTTGCGTGCGCCGCGCGTGAAGCGCGCCATCGCCTCGGGGTCGCGGGCCATACTCGTGCGCAGCACCTTGATCGCATCGCGCCGGCCGATGCGGAGGTGTTCGCCGACGTATACCGCGCCCATCGCGCCGGCGCCGAGCAGCTCGACGATGCGATAGCGGCCGGCCAGCACCTGGCCGACCCATCCGGCGGCCGCGTCTCGGCTGCCGGTCTCGTCAGTCGGCATGGCGCTCGAACCCCATCGAAGCGAAGCGGGCCCCGCCGCGGCCGGTCACGCGCTCAGTTCTCCATGCCGCTTACCCGGCACCAGCGATCGGCGAAACCCGGGTGGCGGCCGGGCAACTCGGAACTCGGAACTCGCAACTCGGAACCCATTCAAGGACAGTCGGGCGTTCTGCGCCGGCCGATGAACCGGACATCGCCATCGAAACGGCGGGAACGCACGATCTCGAGGGGATAGGCATCACGGTTGAAGCGACGGCAACCCTCCGTGACGGTGAACACCACGGCGAGAATGTCGCGTTGGCGGCCGTCGGCCCTCAGCTCGCGGCGCACGCCCACGCTGTCGACGCGCAGCTCGATCTCGGGCTGCTTCCTGCCGATCGCCACGAGCAGCAGCATGTGGCGGTCGAAGTCGATCCGCGGCACGGGCGGCGGCGGGTTCTGCCTCGAGGTCGCGCGTGCCCACGCGTCGTCGAGCACGGCGGGATCGCGGATCACGATCTGCACCGAGTCCGGGATCCCGCCGCTGTCATCGTTGAGCATGCGCTCTTCGAGGGTCACCACGCCGAGCGGCCCCGGTGACGCGGGTGAGCCGCCACGCCCGCAAGCGGTCGTGACGACACCGGCCGTGATCGCGAGAGCTACCAGGAAACCACGCATTCGACCTCGCATCGAGGATTCGTTATCGCACTCTGTTGACGCACCGTGCCAACCGATTCAGATAGCCGGGCCGCAGAACCGGCGGCGCGTTCGTCTCGAAGCTGACCGTCGCTGTAACGGCCGTGCTGCGGCCGGGAACGCGCCACGCGACGCCGTACGGGCTCGTATCGCCGGTCCAGTTCGCCGCGTAGAACAGCTTGAAGATGGCCCACGGTCCGGCGGCCTCGGCCACGACGGCGGGCTCATCTCCGAACACGACGACGAGCTGCGCTTCCCTGTGCCGGTCGGGGCTCCACTCGAAGGAGCGTCCCCTGCGCGCGGTGGGCGTGAAGGAGATCGGGCTGCCGCCGGCGATCAGCCTGACCTCCGTGGCGCTGGCCGGGATCTCGGGCTGGAAATCGAACGCGATCGCCAGTGCGCCCGTGCGGTACAGTGCGTCCGAGAAATCCGAGGCGGCATTGAAGAACCTGGCGAACTCCGTACGCACTCGTGCACTCGGCTTCGGCCGGCCCTGCTCCGTGAGAAGCGGTTGCAGCGACTGCTCGTAGAGCGCCCAAAGTGTTCCGCCGTCCCTTTCGAAGATGGCGTTGACGTCGTCCACGAGCGCGTCAGCGCCTCCTGCCG
>JBOHRM010000406.1:0-2688 GCA_050732715.1 Longimicrobiales bacterium | reverse complement strand
CACCGGCGATACGGGCCATACCGTGTGCCTATGAAAAGGACGCTATGGGCGACCCCGACAACCCCATTTGCAGGAAAAACACGCGCCCGGAGTGCCTCAAGCGCCGATCAACTGTCAAACTCGGGTCGAGGGGGCGGACGGTTCGCCGCGTCGTTGTTGGGGTCCGAGAAGATGGGAGCTGGTGGTGGAACGGGCGTAGCAATGGCGGCTCGCGGGTTCCGACGGGCCGCTACAAAGTCGTCTTCAAGGCCCGCGCGTCGGGTGAGGTGCGTCAGGCGACGCGGGAAGTGGTCGTCGCCCGCGGTTGGCGAACCAGGCGGGCGACGAAGGACCGCTGCGCCGGCTGCGGCCCCGGCGGTTGGGATGCGAGTCCCGACTGTTTCGTCGACTTCGGTGTCATCGTGTCTGGGGATGCCTTTCTCGACTGCTGGGGCGGCGACTTCGCGATCATCGTCTGGCGCTTCCGCGTTCCCAGGAACGCTTTCAACATCTCGAAGCGGATTATCGGGGAGGTCGGATGCTGCACGCCTGGCGCGGTAGTTCGCAGGGGGCAACGGACGGGCCCTCGCAGGTACGTGGTCGGCGTGGGGGTCGGTGGGTGGCGTTCGTACTGGATCGAGCGCGTGCGGATCAAGTACTCGCACAGAGTGCGGATCTGACCCGGCGAGCCACCGTGCCCCTCTGGCACCGGAGGCACCGAGCAAAGGTGCGCGCCGCGGCTGCCTTGGCTGCCGTGCTTGCCTCGCTCTCTCTCACGGCGGGAACGACTGGTGCTCAGCCGGCGCGCGAGGAGCCCCTCGAGCGCGGAGCGTCAGGCACGAAGCGCCTGCCCCCGCTCGTGCCCGTTGCCGAGGACGGACTGACGCGAGCGCTCCGCGCGAAGCGCTTGGATGCTGCCAGCTACGCGCTCGCCCGAGCGAAGACGCTTTTTTGGCCGGAGCGCGTGCGGGCTCGTTACGGAGACGTGCGCCGTCCCGATCCGCGTCTGGCGACCATGATCCTGCGGGATCTCGCCTTCCGTCTCCCATACCTCTCGCCCTCGGAGCGCGCGCGGGCAGAGCGCTTGCTGGCCCGCCCCACCGATGGGGCCGCCGACCCGGAGGGGCAGGGCTATTCGGTTCCCGAGGCGGTTCCGGTCTGTGAGGTCGAGTTCTGTATCCATTACGTGGCCTCGAGTGCGGATGCCCCGCCACTCGACGACGGGGATCCCGCCGACGGGACTCCCGATTGGGTTGCGGCCGCCGCGGCGACAGTCGCGGAGGTGTGGGCGACGGAGGTGGGGGCGCTGGCCTACCGCCCCCCGCTCCCGGATGCGACATCGACCAATCACGGCGGTGACGGCCGCCTCGACGTCTACCTCGCGAACCTCGGTGACGAGGACATCTATGGCTATTGCACGACCGACGACCCGAACGCCTCCGATCCTTCCTATCCCCACTGGGATGTCTCCGCTTACTGCGTCATCGACAACGATTACTCGGAGGCGATCTTCGCTGCCAGCACGCCCCTTCAGAACATGCAAGTGACGGTCGCGCACGAGTTCCTCCACGCGGTCCAGTTCGCCTACGACGCCGGCGAGGATCTTTGGCTCATGGAGGGGACCGCTGCCTGGGTCGAAGACGAGGTCTACGACGCGGTCAATGACAACCGCCAGTACCTTGCCAGGAGCCCGCTCCGCTTCTCGTTCGTGCCGGTGGACTGGGGCATGGACGGGTTCCAGTACGGCGCCTGGATCTACTACCGCTATCTATCGGAGCGCTACGGGACGGGCATCGTCCGGGCCATCTGGCAGCGGGCGGACGGAAGCGCGATCGGCCCCAACAACCACTCGCTCCAAGCCGTCACGCGCGAGCTCGCCGCTCGCGGGCGAACCTTTCGCCAGGTCTTCAGCCACTTCTCGCGCGCGAACAGAACCGCCCGCACTTCCTACGCCGAAGGCCGTGCTTATCCGGCCCGGCCACGCACGGAGAGAACATGGACGCTCACCGGCTCGCGACGCAGCCGATCCCATGCCACCCGCATATTCCAACTGGGCGCGGAAACATTCGCCTTCAAGCCCGGCCGGCGGATCAGCCGACGAGCCAACCTCAAGCTCACCCTCAACCTCCCCTCCCGCGCCCGTGGGTCGGAAGCTGGCATCCTCGTCTTCCGAAGATCAGGCAAGCTCGCGTCCAGCCGCCATGTCGTCCTAAACCGGTTTGGAAACGCCACCGTACGCGCCGCGTTCGGACGGCGCCGAGTCCGACGCGTCGAGCTCGTCCTAATGAATGCGAGCACGCGCTACGCCTGCTCGGAGCAGACCCCCTTCAGCTGCCAGGGCATGCCTCGGGACGACCTCCTCACCTACCGTTTCCGTGCGCGTGCGCGCTGGAGGCGATAAACCGCACGGCCATCCGAAGGTCCGATTCGCCTCCCGCCAAGCAGCGCCAGAGGGTGCGCCCAATCGCGTCAGGCGCCGAGAGAATCGGCAATCCATCCGGATGAGGAGCTTCGAGCCGCGGCGCTACGCCCGCGCCGTGACCGCGGCTGCGAGCGTCCCGCCGGCGAGCCGCTCCGGGATGGTCGCCAGCCGCTCGACCGGCTCGGCGCTGAAGACGAAGCGGACGTGGCGCTCGGCGACCGGGCCGCCCCAACCGACCATCGCCGTCGCCGCGATCGAGGACTCCTCGAGCAGGAGCCGCGAGGCCT
>JBOHRM010000405.1:0-5529 GCA_050732715.1 Longimicrobiales bacterium | reverse complement strand
GGGATCGGCTATACCGGCCAGGCCGCTGATTTCGTCAAGCCGCTCGATGGAATCCGGAACGAGCTGAACGGATCGGGCATCGAGGTATTGTACGCGCGCGGCACCGACATCCTGGAATCCGACGTGGACGCTGAGCCCGGTTTCGCCGAGGCGGTCGATGTGGCGGGCCGCGCGGATGTGGCCGTGGTGTTCGTCGGCACGCACCGCGAGATCGAACGAGAGGGGCGCGACCGTACGTTCCTGAACCTCCAGCCGATTCAGCAGGACTTGGTTCGGCGCGTGGCCGCCGCGAATCCCAATACCGCCGTGGTGATGGTAAACGCGGGGCCGCTCTCGCTGACCGGGGGCCAGCCGTCAATGGAGCCTCCGCCCGCGGTCCTCATGATGTTCATGGCGGGTGAGGAAGGCGGCAACGCGGTCGCGGACATCCTCTTCGGTGACTACAACCCCGCCGGCAGGCTGCCGTACACCGTCTACTACTCGCATGAAGATGTGCCCGGCTGGGAGGAATACGACATCAGCAAAGGGTACACGTACATGTACTTCGACGGGCAGCCCGAGTGGCCGTTCGGCCACGGGCTCAGCTACACGACCTTCGAGTACGGCGACCTCGAGACGTCAACCAGCTCGCTCCCCGGCGATGGCGAGATCACGGTCAGCGTCGATGTCCGGAACACCGGCGATGTGGCAGGCGATGAGGTCGTGCAGCTTTATGTCCGTGACCTTCAACCCGCCGTAATACGTCCGCGCAAACAGCTCAGAGGCTTTGAACGGATCAGCCTGAATCCGGGTGAGACGCGGACGGTCACGCTGTCGCTTTCGGCCGAAGACCTGGCTTACTACGACGTGGACCAGGACGCCTTCGTGGTCCAGCCCGGTCCATTCGAGGTGATGGCCGGCAGCTCGTCGGAGAACGTACGCGGCACGGCGACCATCCAGGTCACGACATCAGGACGGTGGGATCCGTAACGGGGATCCCTATGACCGTGTGGTTTCCACATCAACGGTGAGGAGCCGCCACGTGATCACGCTGCGCCAAGACCAGCGAGTCGTTCCACTGCTTTCCTCGGCCGTGATGGCCGTCGCCTTCCTCGCCGGAGCTGTCGAGGCGCAGGAGACGGCGAGCATCACGGGCCGGGTGATCGACAACCAGACCCAGCAGCCGCTCGCCGTCGCTCAGGTTCGCGTTCAGGGGGTCGGCACCGGAGTGTTCACCGACTCGGACGGGACCTACCGGATTCAGGACGTGCCGCCGGGCCCGCACACGGTGGTGGTCGAGGTGATCGGCTACTCGGACCAGAGCCGCGAAGTGACCGTCACGGCCGGCCAGACGATCGTGGTCGATTTCGCGCTGAACACGGAGGCGCTCGCGCTCGATGAGCTCGTCGTCGTCGCGTACGGCACGCAAACCCGCACGAGCGTGACCGGCGCGGTCGGCACGGCCGAATCCGAGGACCTCACGAGAACGGCGGCGATCAAGGCGACGGAAGCGTTGATCGCGAAGGTCCCGGGGATCACGAACCGCATGGGGACTCAAGAGCTGGGCGATGCCCGGCCGGGGTCGGGCACGTCCATCCAGATCCGGAACCTGGGCGACCCGCTGATCGTGATCGACGGCGTGCCCCACCCGTACCGGGGCGGCGACTACAACAGGACGGGCGAGCTGGACGTGAGCCCGCTCGATGACCTCAACCCCGCGGACATCGAGAGCATCTCGGTGCTGAAGGACGCTTCCGCGTCGATCTACGGGTTCCGCGCGTCGAACGGCGTCGTGCTCGTGACGACGAAGCGAGGCACGGCCAACACCGCCCCCCGGATCAGCATCAGCGGGAACTACGGTTGGCAGAACCTCACGGCCTATCCCTTCGCACCCGCGCCAGCCAACGCGTACTGGTTCCAGCGCTCGTACGTGGAGACCGAGCAGAACCGCGGCCTGCCGCGCTCGATGCCCGCGGAAGAGCTCGATAGGTGGCGGCTGGGGACCGAGCCCGGCTACGAGAGCTACAACCAGTACGACGTGGTGATCAACAACCCGAACGCGGCGATGTACAACCTCAACACCAACGTTTCCGGCGGCGTCGGCAACGCCACCTATTATCTCTCGATGGGGCGCGCGAGTCAGGACTACGTCATGGAGGGTCACACGTTCAACCGCACGAACCTCCAGGCGAACTTCCGGGCGAACGTGTTCGAGGATCTCGTACTGGGCGCGCAGCTCGGCGGGAGCATCGAGAACCGAGACAACGTCGCGCTCCCCGAACGGGAGGACGTCATCTACACCGCCATGTTGGGGATCAACAGCTCGTGGCCGACGGACAACCCCTGGGCGAACTCGAACCGCAGCTACGTGAACGGCGACGTACGCCGCCTGAGCCGGCTCGGGTCCACGTACTATGAGGACGTCGCGGGGTGGATTCGGGATGACCGCCGTGGCGTGACGGGCAACTTCTTCGCGGAATACACGCTCCCGTTCGGTACACAGGTCCGGGCGGCCTACTCCCAGTCCTATCGGCAGAAAGTCTGGGAGCGGCATCGGTTCACCTACGACGCGTTCTGCTACGAACCCGAAACCGACACCTACGCCGTATGCGCCACCGGCGGCGGCAACGAGAGGAACAAGGAGCGGTTCGAGTATCAGCAGCAGTATGCCGAGCTCCGCTTGAGCCACAGCCAGCAGCTCGGCGCGCACTCGTTGTCCGGCACGGCCGCGTTCGAGGCGTCTGGCAACGAGCAGGACGGCCTCGTGCTCACTGCCGTGCCGTCATCGAACTTCAACAAGCTCGTCGAGTTCGTGCAGGTGAACGAACTGGAAACGAACTGGTCCAAGACGGCGCGGCAGTCGTTCCTCGGACGGCTCGCCTACAGCTTCGCGGACAAATACTTCGTCGAGGCGACGGGCCGCTACGATGGTTCGTATCTCTACACGGAGGACAATCGCTGGGGGTTCTTCCCCGGGGTCCTGCTCGCGTGGAGACCCACGGAGGAGTCGTTTCTGCGGGATCGGCTGGGTTTCCTCGATGACCTGAAGATCCGCGCGTCGTGGGGTGAAGCCGGGCAGGAGCTGGGCGTCCTCCCGTGGGACTACCTGGGCGGCGCCACGTACGGTGCCGGCGGCGGATACCAGTTCGACGGCCAAGTGGTCACGGGCGTCCGGCCGAGGGGGCTCCCGGTCACGCAGCTGAGCTGGGTGACGAGCACGTCGCGGAACCTCGGGCTGGACATCGTGATGCTGGGCAACCGGCTGAGCGCCGAGCTCGACCTCTTCGAGCGGAAGCGGACGGGGCTCCCGGAGGCGCGATACGACGTTCTGCTCCCCGCCGAGGTCGGCTACGAGCTCCCGGACGAGAACCTCGAGAGCGACGCGACGCAGGGGTTCGAGAGCCGCGTGACCTACAACGACCAGGCGGGAGCCGTCTCCTACTCGGTCAGCGCCAACGCCGTCATTGCCAGGCAGAAGATCCTCTCCACGTACAGGCCCCGGTTCGGCAGCTCGTGGGACCGGTACGTCAACGGCGACGACGGCCGCTGGGAGGGTGCGGACTTCCAGTACGAGCTCATCGGTCAGTTCCAGTCGATGGAGGAGATCGAGAACTACCCGGTCAACCTGGACGGGCAGGGCAACCGGACGCTTCTCCCGGGGGACTGGATCTTCAAGGACGTGAACGCCGATGGCGTCCTCAACGAATACGACCAGAGGCCGCGCGGCTTCTCGAACACCGGACAGCCGATCTTCATGTACGGCGCGAACCTCAGCGCGGGTTACCGAGGCTTCAACCTGAGCCTCGATTTCTCCGGCGCGGGTCTGTACTCGTACCGCCAGTCGGTCGAGAGCCGAGTTCCCTTCCAGGGGGACCATAACTCCCAGACCTGGATGATCGAGAACCGCTGGCGCCGGGCGGATCCGTACGACGATCAGAGCGAGTGGATCCCGGGAGAGCTGCCGCCCCTCCGGCGGGGCCTGGCCAACCACTACGCCAACAGCGGCGCGCCCGCGGGTGACAGTGACGCCTACCGGACCAACGTCTGGTACCTTCGGCTCAAGCGCATCGAGCTCGGATACAGCCTGCCCGCCCGCATCACGGAGGCGTTCCGCATTGCGAGCGGCCGCGTCATCCTGAGCTACGACAACCCTCTCACGTGGGACAACCTCGGGTATCTGAACACGGACCCCGAGGTGGTTCAGGACGCGGCACTGCGCTACCCCAATTCGAAGATCATCACCGTAGGGTTCAGCGCGGTCCTGGGAGGCTGATCATGGCGATGACGCGCAGCACGCGGTCGACTCGGCTCGGCCTCGCCCTCGCCCTGGCGACGGGCCTCACGGCGTGCGATTGGATGGACATGACGATCGCGCCCCAGACGATCCTCACGGATGACCAGGTGTGGGGCCAGCCGGACCTGATTACGGGTGTACTCGCCGACTACTACAGCCGGCTGCCGTTCCACACCGGTTTCGAGTCACAGGATGATCGCACCACGATGGCGGCGTATGACGACGCCATCTTCTCGGGGATCGACAACCTCGAGTTCCTGAACAACTACGTCGAGTATCCCTACAACTTTGACCGGTGGAACAACTACAACCTGGATGGGGACGACGGCACCGTGTGGACCGCGATGTACGATCTGCTGCGCGACATTCACGTGGCGATCGACGGCATCGCGGAGGCGAATTCACCCACGCTCACGGAGCCCCTCAAGCAGCAGTTCACGGCCGAGCTCCGCTTCCTTCGAGCGTTCGTATACTTCGAGCTCGTCAAACGATACGGTGGCGTGCCGCTCGTCACCGAGCAGCTGCTCTATGACTTCAGCGGCGACCCGTCCTCGCTGCAGCTCCCCCGAGCCGCCGAGGCGGAGGTCTATGACTTCATCGGCAGCGAGCTCGACGCCATCAAGGACCAGCTCGTCAACGAGGGGAGCCAGACGCGGGCGAACCGGTACACGGCGCTCGCCCTCGAGAGCCGCGCGATGCTTTACGCCGCGTCGATCGCCCGTCACAACGGCGAGGCGTCCACGCCGGTCACGCTCCCTGGCGGCGAGGTCGGCATCCCCGAGTCTCGCGCGGCCGAGTACTACCAGGCGTCGCTGGACGCGTCGAGAGAACTGATCAACAGCGGCGCATACTCGCTCTACCAGAACAATCCCGAGCCCGGCCCGAACTTCTACGAAACGCTCACCAACAAGACCGGCAACACCGAAGTGATCATGGCCGTGGACTACGCCGCCTCGCAGGGCAGGAGCCATGCCTGGACGCGGGACGTGATCCCGAACTCGATGGTTCAGGACGCCGAGGCGATCATCGCCGGGTCCGCGATATCGCCGACGCTCCAGCTCGTGGAGACGTTCGACTATCTCGACGGGTCCTCGGGCGAGATGCGCGGCGTCGGTGACGGCAGCAACACCGCGGCCGGCCAGGCGGCGTGGATCTTCTACGACGAGATCGACGACATCTTCGATGGCAAGGATGGTCGGCTCTACGGCACCATCATCTATCCGGGGACATCGTTCGCCGGCCAGGACGTCGAGATG
>JBOHRM010000404.1:0-3502 GCA_050732715.1 Longimicrobiales bacterium | reverse complement strand
CGGTCACGGCCGACGCCCGGCCGCCGGGCATGCGCGGGTCGGCGCGCCCGGCCGATGTTGGGCGGCACGCGCGCGCCTCGGACGCGGATCAACTGCGTCGGCGCTTGGCCGGTGACCTGGACACGATCGTCCTGACGGCGCTGCGCAAGGAGCCCGAGCGGCGCTACCCGTCCGTCACCGCGCTGCGCGACGATCTGCGCCGCCACCTGGCCGGGCTGCCGATCTCGGCGCGGCCTCAGACGCTCGGTTACCGCGCGCGCAAGTTCGTGCGTCGGCACCGCGCCGCCGTCGCGGCGGCATTGCTCGTGGCTGTGGCCACGCTCGCCGGCCTCACCGGCACGGCCTGGCAGGCGCAGGCCGCGGCGCGGCAGGCGCGGCGCGCCGAACGCGTGACCGAGGTGCTGGCGGGCGTGTTCCAAGCGTCCCAGCCGGACGAAGCCGTGGGCCGGGCCCTCACCGCCCGCGAGGTCCTGGATCGAGGCTCCGAACGCGTCGACGCCGAGCTCGCGACCGAGCCGGAGGTGCAGGCGGAGCTGCTCGCGATCCTCGGCGGCATCTACCAATCCCTCGGCGAGTACGAGCCCGCCCGGCGCCTGCTCGAACGCTCGGGCGAGCTGCGCCGCGGCCTTGGCGGCTCGGCGGAGGCCGATCTCGCGAGCAGCCTTGCCGACCTCGCGTCCGTGCTCTATGACCTCGCCGATCTCGATGCGGCCGAGGCCGCGGCCCGCGAGTCGCTCTTGATCCGCGAGAGGCGATTCGGCCACGACTCGCCCGAGACGAGCCGCAGCGCATCGAACCTGGCGAGCATACTCTCGGCGCAGGCGCGCTATGACGAAGCCGAGCCGCTGTTCCGCGAGGTGCTCGCATTCGACGAGGCGAGCGGCGACTCCGCCGAGATCGCGACCGACCTGAGCAACCTCGGCGTCCTGCTCTGGCGCGCCAACCGGAACGATGAGAGCCGTGCGGCCCTCGAGCGCGCCGTCGCCCTGCGCCGGTCGCTCCACGGCACCGAGCACACGCAGGTCGCGATCGCGCTGCTCAACCTCGCGCAGACGTTTCAGGCGCAAGGCAGCTTCGAGGCCGCCGACTCCGTGCTCCGCGAAGTCATCGACATGCGCACCCGGCTGCTCGGCGAGGATCATCCGCACGTGGCGCTCGCGCTGAACAACCGGGCGGACCTCATGACCACGACCGGCCGCTACGACGAGGCGGCCGCTCTGCACCGACGCGCGCTGGAGATCCGGAGGGCCGTCTTCGGCGATATGCACCCGGACGTCGCGGGCAGCCTCAACAACCTCGCCATCGTCTCGTACTACCGCCACGACTACACGGCCGCGGCGGCCGCATTCCGCGAAGCGCATGAGATCTTCTCGCGCACGAGCGGCGAAACCCACCCCCATACGCTGACCGCCTTGAACAACCTCGCTTCCGTGTACCGCGAGCAGGACCGATACGCCGACGCCGAACGCATATTCCGCGAGAACCTCGAAATCCATCGTCGCACGTTCGGCGAGAAGCATCACGGCACGATCACCGCCATACACAACCTGGGCTGGACCGTGTTCGAGCAGGATCGCTTCGCCGAAGCGCGCGACCTGTTCGAGCGAGCCGCCGAGCTGTTCCGCGAAACGCAGGACCGTCACCCGAACACCGGCACAGCGCTCGGTGGCCTCGGCCGCGCATACCTCGAGCTCGGTCTGCCCGAACGCGCGGTAGACCCGCTCCGCGACGCGGTCTCGATACTGTCGGAGACGCAGGAGCCCGCGAGCGTGCGCACGGCCGACTATCGCATCTGGCTCGGCATCTGCCTCATCCGTCTCGGCCGCGCCGGCGAGGCGCGCGAGCCGCTCAGGCTCGGCCTGGAAGCTTCCCGATCGAGCCGCGAGCCGGACCACCCCATGACCCGTCGGGCCGAAGAAGCGCTCCGTAGCATCTCGCGGTAGCGCTCGGCTCTCGCCGAGATCCGAGCGCCCGCGCCCCACGGCCCACGCTGGAGGTCTCCCGTCCACGCGAACGGCACCGGCTCTCGTCGTCGGCCCTGCCCACCAAATGAATGCCCGGTGCCCCCCGTTTGACAACGCCGGCGCCGCCTCGTATTAGTACGGGACAACCCGTAGATAAAACGGCGGCCAGGAAAGCCGGTGAACCCGCGCGACGCGAGAATTGGCCGCAAGCGCTCTCACGGGGAAGCAGGGAGTTCACGAAGATGAAACGTGCGGGGAATTTCGTTGGCGCCGTTCTCATGCTCGTGGCATGTGGTGGCGAAGCGGGTGGACCGGGCCTGTCCGTGGAGGCGTTCGCGCGATGGGAGGCAGGCGAGCCGGACGTGCGCATCGGTAGCGTTGCGGGTGAGATCTTTCTGGGCCGCGTTCTCGATGGAGCGATCGGGCCGGATGGTGGCGTCTATGTCCTCGATGGCCAGGAGGCGGCCGTTCGCGTGTTCGACGAGACCGGCCGTCCGCTGCGGACGGTGGGTCGAAAGGGTGCGGGTCCGGGCGAGTTCGCCACACCGCGACGCATGGGGTTCCTGGGCGACACGCTGTGGGTGTGGGACGCGAGTCAGCGGCGCGTGACGCTCTTCGAGTCCGGCGAGACGTTTCTCGCCACGGTCCCGGTACCGACGGCGGAGTCGCTCGCCGAGGATGTGGCGCAGGGCTTCGGCGGTCTCGCATCCCACGGCAAGGCGCTGATCAGTACGCGCTCATTGAGCCCGATCCTACCCTCGACGGACCGATTCCCACTGTTGGTCATGGACCGGGACGGCGGGATTGGAACGGACACGATCGCGGCGCTCGACCAGCGCCACGCCAGCGCCGTTTTCATCGCCCTGACAGGCGGCGGAACCTGGAGCCCTTCCGGCAGCAACCGGAGCCTGCCGTCGCCGGACCAGATTCGGAGCATCGAGGTGGCGTCGCAGCCGTTCTCGGACATCAGTGTTTGGGACGTCACGTCCGCGGGCGAGTCCGTGGTTATGGTAGACCGCAACGCCGCGGATGTGGCGGGCGATCATGCGTACACGTTCACGCGCGTGCGGCTGACGGGCGACACGACCTTCTCCGTTCGGCGGCCGTATCAGCCGATCGCGATCCCCGCGGCGGTCACCGACTCGATCGTCGCTCGATATACGCGGACCTTCGACGAAGCCGTGATCCGCGATGTGCTCTTTCTGCCGCCGTTCTACCCGCCCGTAGACGCCGTGGTGGCGGGCCGCGACGGCACGATCTGGTTGGGCCGCGAGGCCGTGGCGGGCGCGAGCACGCAGCGGTGGGAGGTGTTCGACGACGCCGGCGAACCGCTGGCCGCGCTGGATCTCCCGGCAGGCCTCACGGTCCACGATGCTGCGGCCGACGCGATCTGGGGCGTCGTGACCGATGACCTCGACGTGCCGTACGTCGTGCGGATCCCCATCCGACCCTCGCTCTCGGATCGATAAGGGCCGGTCGCGCGCATCGCCTGCTGGCCCGCGCCCCCACCGAGCCGCGTTCGGGTTCGCGCGCCCGCC
>JBOHRM010000403.1:0-2026 GCA_050732715.1 Longimicrobiales bacterium | reverse complement strand
CGGTGGTGCAACCCGTGCGGCCGCCGAGCCGACCGGGGGTGCGCTTCCCCGAACGCGCGCCGCCCCGCGTCCTGCGCTATGACCTCGAAGCCAAGGCGCCGAACCTGCTCGACGATGCAGCGGCCTGCCTCGATGCGCTGACCTTCGCGCCGCTCCGCGTCCACGCATACGGCCACCGCGACGCATCGGCGGGCCGCGCGTCCGGGGTGGCCGAGCTGATCCGCATGTTGATGCTGAAGCGTCTCGAGTCCAGCGTCGCGGCGCTCGCGTCGAGCCTCGCCGCACAGATCGCGTTCGTCGAATCCTTCATCGAGCACCTGCGCAGTGGCCGACTGCTGCGGCCCACGGACCATCGCGCGTCCCGCAGTACGTCGGACGATGCCGCGGTCCAGCTGTTGCTCGGCGGCATCGCGCTCGATCCGTTGCCGCGCACGGTCGACGCGCACGCGCTCGAAGCCGACGCGGCGGAAGACCTCGAGCACTTGCGCGCGCTTCAGCTCCGCCTGCCCCGCCACCCTGTGTCATGCGATGCGAAGCTCGTCCGACTGCGCGAGCTGATCGATGGTGAGCTGGCCGGCGAGCGGGTCCTGGTGTTCACCGAATTTCGGGAGACCGCTCGCTACCTGTGGGCCGCGTTGCGCGACCGCGGCGGGATCGCCTTGATCCACGGCGGCGGCGCGTTTCTAGGCCGCGCACGCTGCGGCCGCCGCGAGGCCGTCGAGCGGTTCGCGCCGCTCTCGAACGGCGCTGTCACGCCACCGCCGCGCGAAGCGGTTCGCGTGCTCATCGCGACCGATGTGCTGTCCGAGGGGATGAACCTCCAGGACGCCAGACACGTGGTGAGCTACGACCTGCCGTGGAACCCTGTGCGCCTGATCCAGCGCATTGGCCGCATCGACCGGCTCGGCTCGACGCACGACGTCGTCTACTCGTACGCGTTCATCCCGCAGCGTGGCCTGGACCGGCTGATCGGACTGCTCGAACGGATCCGGATCAAGCTCGCGGCGATCCACACCGGCGTCGGGACCGAGCCATGCCTGCCTAGCGAGCTCGCCCCGCCCGCGTTCCTCGACCGGCTCGCGCGCGGAGACCCGCGCCTCCTCGACGAGATCGAACGCCACGATGCCGCGCCGTTCGAAGCCGAAGAGCGACTCCGGTCAGCCTATCTGCGCGTGTGGCCGCGTACCGCCGTCGCCGGGATCAGACGGTCCGACGCTCGGATGGCGGCCGCCCCGCCGGTCATTGCCGTCTCGGCGAGCACGAGCGATCCAGGAGGGACGCGAACCCAGACCCGGCCGTCCGTCCTCCTCGCCGTGCGCTGCCGCGCCCACGACGTCGTCCGACTCGGCTTGCGGACTCCGTCGGGAGAGATACTGGTGGACCCGCCGTCCGCGTTCGACACGCTCACCACACTGATCGAGGGCGTCCCCGAAGATCCGCATGCCGGTGCCGCTGAGACGGGCCGTCTCGAGCCGGATCGGCGTGCGATCGCCCATGCCCTCCGGGAACTCGCACGATGGGTCGAGAACCGCGCGCACGGTTTCGCCAACGCTGCGGATACGCCGCGTCATCGCCGCAAGTCACCGGCGCACTCGCTCTCTCGACGTTTGCTCGAAGCGCTTGCACAGGTACCCGGCGGCCCAGACGCACAGCTCTGCGCTCGCGCCGAGAAGCTGCTCGTGAGGCTCGGCCGTGGCGGGCGCGCCGGGCTCGACCACGCGCTCGCCTCACTCTCCGCCAGTGCCGCGGCGCCAGAGGACGCCGTCGATCTGTGCAATGCGCTCGAGACGCTGTTCAGCGCCGATCCACTTACCCGCGAGACGACCCCCGCCACGCAGACACGCGAAACCCGCGGCCGCTCGGCATCGACGGCGAACGGATTCGAGCTGATCGGCGCGATCGAGATGCGCAGGCCACCCGAAGCCGTCGCGCGAGACCCAATCGATCACGGCGAGCGCAGATGCCAGAACGCTCCCGTCCGACGTCTCGACTAGTGGTCCGATTCCGAAGTAACGTGTCAACACCG
>JBOHRM010000402.1:0-1178 GCA_050732715.1 Longimicrobiales bacterium | reverse complement strand
GAGCGGCCCCTGGCGCGCGACGATACCGAAATACCCGTTCTCGAAGTCGATGAACGGATACGCGCCGTAGGCCCCCGGGCTCGAGTTCCTGTGACCGTCCCCGCAATCGAACGAGCCTCGCTCGGTGGCGGTGGGGCACTCGAGCCAGTTGCCAAGGCCGTACGCCCAGTCCTCGCCGAGCGCGGCCCAGGCCGGCGAGTCGACGACGAACGCGGGTCCGCGCTGATTCGCGAAGAGCGCCGACCGCGTCGCAGGCGAGAGCACGTCGCCGTGATACAGCGCGCGCAAGAAATCCAGATAGTCGGCGCCGTTCAAGATCATGCCCCCCGCGACTCGCGGGTTCGTGGTGGATGGCAGTGCGTAGCCTGCGCTCGGGAACAGGCCCGTGCGATCCTGAAAATCCGCCCAGAGCTGCGCCCAGCTTGTGGTCCCGGCCGCCCTGATCGCCATCAAGCCGGCGATCTGCATGTGGCTGTTCGAGTACGCGAAGCGCGCGCCAGGCGTCGGCGGATCCGGAAGGTTCGCCCCGTAGATCGACCGCACACAGTTGCCGAACCCAGCGGTCCCGACGTGCACGCACGGGGCTTCGTCTGAAAACCCGGACGTGAAGCTCAGCAGGTGTCGGACCGTGACGCCTGGCTCGTCCCAGAACGGCAACACATCGGCGGCCTCTGTATCCAGCGTGAGCAGACCTCGGTCCACCAGATCGAGGACGACAACCGCGCTCACCCACTTCGAGGTCGACGCCGACTCGTAGCTGCGATTCGGGGTGAACCTTCCGCTACTGTGCGTGAACCTTCGCCCGTCCGCCGTTTCGAGCAGCACCGTAAAGTCCGGCACGGAAGTGACCTCCGGATCGTTCGCAACGGCGGACAGCGTCGCGGCCATCTCCTTCCGCTGCGCAGCGAGCTGGAGCAATGTGCAGCTCTTTGTCAGTTGGCTCGCCGCACGCTCGATGGTCTTGGCACTGTCTACGTCGTCGGACACATCGGCGGGCGTGCCCGAGCACGCGGCGACCAGAAGCGCGGCCGGGAACGGTATCATGAGTTTCGTTTCGCGGATCATGGGGGTCAACGTGAATCGTATGTTCGTGGTGACGAGCTTTGAACCAGTTCTGGCTCACCAGAAACGAACCAAAGGAACGAGTCGAGTTCGTGCTCACATAGGAGGTCTCGGTC
>JBOHRM010000401.1:0-1310 GCA_050732715.1 Longimicrobiales bacterium | reverse complement strand
TCCCTCTCCGTGCAGCGGGAGAAGGGGTCGGCGGTGGGGTCCGGTCCTAACCCAGCAACGGCGAGAGCCGCTCGCGCACCTTCAACCACGAGTGGCGCCTGCATGCGTTTGCCTTATCGAGTGAGTCGAAACCCGTTGGGTGGTTGCGCCCGTGAACCGCAGCATGGGGCCGGCATCGGTTAGGTCGATAGTGTAGTGTGCAAAGCTTTGACCGGACGGGCAGCAGAATGCGTCCGTCGGCGCATACCGGACAAAGTCGACGAGCAGAAATTCCCTGCCACGCACCCATGCCGCCCCGGCGCCGCCGTCCGATCGACTGCTCATTAGTTCGGGTGAGACGGTTCCGGCGAACACGCCGTCCACGAACACGAAATACTGGTACCCGGCGTAGCGGCACATCCCGTCGAAGCCGCTTGTGCCAGCGACGACGCGAACACCCCAGCCGCTGTCGTAGCCTTCGATGAGGTACCACCCAGCCTGCTCGACCAAGAAATCTTCCATCGTCTCGGCTGGTCGAGCGTTGTCGCTGCAGCGTTGGCCGGTCAGGAGGACTTCATCCTGGGCGACGATCGTTGGCAGCGCCATGCCCGGTCGATTCCATTGTAGAGGCCGGTCGCTGTCCAGCCACGTTCCGTCTGCCCCGGCCGGAGACGATAGCGCAAGCAACCCGAGAACGAGCACCGCGAGACCAGCCACCAAGATTCGATTGATCATGTCTCCCTCCGAGTTCCCTAACGAGTCGATACCGTCCGACCGAGGCCGCAATAGCGGTGACGCCGTTAACGAAACACTGGCTCCGCGCGCCACTAGAGCGCGGCGCGCCTGGACCGGTGCGCGGGATGTGATGGCACGGCGACTCGTCGTCAAGCCATCGTGCGGAAGTTGTTGAACCACAGGAGTCGGCTACGGCAACGTCGGAGGGTTGGGACACGTCATCAGCTTACCATGCCGCATCAGAGCGAAAGGCGGGATGCCGAAGTTCGAGTTCAACCGTTACGTACTTCTCCTGGAGCCCCGGGTTCTGCAGTATGTCGTCGAAATATGCTGCAGCGGCACGCTTGAGGTCGTCAATGAAGTAGAGCAGGCCGAGATTCAACACTTTGGTGCTCTCCCTCTCGCCGTCTCCGTACCTTATACCAACCCCGCGTGAGAATAGCGTAAAATAGGGAGGAGGCTACGACGTGGGGTGAGGGATGGCACGGGGGCGGGGACGGCCGCTGGTGATCGACTGGCAGCCGGAGGATGAGGAAGGGGCGCTGAAGGCGGCGTATCAGAAGGAACGGCGGCCGGATGTCCGACCGCGGCTGCAC
>JBOHRM010000400.1:0-3202 GCA_050732715.1 Longimicrobiales bacterium | reverse complement strand
AGCGTGTTGATGTAGACGGTGCGCTGCCAGTCGTCGCCGTGCAGGTGGATGTTCTGCTGCACGTTCATGATCGCGCCGAGCAGCCCGCGGGCGTAGTCGGTGAAGCCTTTGATCGGCTTGCCGGCGAGCGGCTCGTCATAGCGGTAGAGCCCGATCTCCTCCGCCGTGTCCAGCCGCAGCCCGAGCGTCTGGCGGTTATAGACGTAGGGGCTGCGGCCGGGCCGCGCGAGCTGGAATCGCGCGTTGTTCTTGTTGTAGTACTCGGTCGGGCGCGCGGCCTCGGGCTCGCGCTCCATGTCGATGTAGCTCTCGCGGTCGAACAGCTTCACGGGGTAGTTGAGCTGCACCCCGCCGTCGACGTAGATGTCGCTGCGCGGGCCGTGGCGCACGGCGGCGAAGAACAGCGGGATCGACATCGTGATGCGGACGGCCGTGGCGAGCGGCATGTCCGGGTGCCGTTCGGCCGAGAACGCCTCGGTGTACCCGGTCGACAGGTTCGTGCCGATCATGTATAGCTCGGGCCGGCCGGCGTCGCGTAGGTCTCCGAACGTGGCGCGCTCGTTCCCGAGCCGCTCGCGGATCAGGTCACCGACCCAGCTGGCGAAGAAGTCTCCCTTGTGCCAGCCGAACTCGCGGGCCAAACGGCGGATGTCCCGGATCACGCCGAACGAGTCATCCATGAACTTCCGGAAATCCGTCGTTTGAAGGATCTCCTTCTGCTCCTGGATGCTGTAGCCGAGCGCGAAGATGAGCGCGTTGATCGCGCCGGCGCTCGCGCCGCCGGCCCTGCGGATCTCCGGCAGCAGGCCGCGGTTCTCGAGGATCTGCATCGCGCCGATGTACGCGATGCCTTTCACGCCGCCGCCCTCGAAGATCAGGTTCCGGAACTGCGCCGCCATCGCTTACCTCGCCGTTGAGATGTTCACTACCGCGCTCGCGCGCCGCGCTAACATATATGGCGTAAATCCCGGCCGAGACCGGAAACCGACGGGACGCCAGTCGTCCCACGGTGTCGCGACATCAAGACCAAAGGGCGCTCACCGCAAGCAGGCGCGAGGACCCCCACCCCGTTGGTCCTCCTCGCTGGCCGAGAAACGTGCTACCGCCTCAACGTTGCATCGTTACGCAAATCGTTACCAGAGTCCAGTTCACCGAAGCGTCGCCGCGCCGTTACGTTGGTGTTACGCTGCGGGCATTTGGGGCCGGGGTGGGCCGCGGGTGGCGCGCGTCATGCCGAACGGATCACGGACAGGGTTTCTCTCGCATGTTGTTCAGGACGACCATCGTTGTTGCCATAGTCAGTGTGTCCGCGGGTGCCGGGATCGCGGCGAGCCGCGTGCTCGACATCGAGCTCTCGCCGCGGGCTGCGACCGCGACGCCGGAGATTCACCCGGCGACGGGGCACGCGGCCACGACCCCGGCCGCGCCCGCGAGCCCGCAGAACGCGACGGCCACGCACGCCGCGCCGACGGACGTCCGGTTGCCGATGCGGCTGGTCGATGCGGGCGGTGTCGGCATCGTGCCGGACTCGGCGGCGTGGGCGGCGGCGAGCTACTCGCACGGCACGGGCGCGTTCCACGCGCTGATCCGGCCGGGCACGGCGGAGCTGGACGCGGCGGCGCTCGAGCGTATCGAGCGGGACTGGGGGACGTACGTGGACCGGATGACGCGGTTCGGCGCGAACGGCGTGATCGTCGGCGCGTTCCTCGAGCTCATCGACTTCGACCGCCTCGCCGGAGGCGACGTCGTCTATCCGGCGGGCGGCGAGTTCCGGCGCCGGCACGCGGCGCTGCGCGATGCGTTCGGCCGGCTCTTCGAGCACGCGCGGCGCGCGGGGATGGGCGTGTACCTGAAGACGGACATGCTGGCGCTGACCGAGCCGCTCGAGCGGGTGCTGAGCGCGCGCGCGGGCGGGCTCGACGGGCTCGACACGGATGATCCGCGGCTCTGGCGCGTGTACGCGACGGGGCTCGATGAGCTGTTCGACCGGATGCCGGACGTGCGTGGCGTCGTGGTCCGCGTGGGGGAGGCGGGCGCACTGTACAACGTGGAGGGGTGGCCGTACTGGAGCGAGATGGCGGTGCGCGAGCCGGAGGAGCTGCGGCTCATGCTCGAGACGCTGCTGCCGGTGTTCGAGCGGCACGGCCGCGACCTCGTGCTCCGCAGCTGGTCGGTGGGCGTGGGGGCACTCGGTGGGCTGCACACGGACCCCGTGGTCTACGACGAGGTCCTGGGCGACATCGATTCACCGAGCCTCGTGGTGTCGACGAAGTTCACGCAAGGCGATTACTTCGGCTTCCTGCCGCTCAACCCGACGCTGGCGCAAGGCGGTCATCGCCGGCTCATCGAGTTTCAGGCGAGACGCGAGTTCGAGGGGTTCGGCGCGTTGCCGAACTTCCTTGCGGCCGAGCACGCGCGCGCGATCCGCACGCTGGCGCGGGCGAATCCGAACATCGCCGGGATCTCGCTCTGGACGCAGGAAGGCGGGCCGCTGCACGCGGGGCCGATGTCGATTTATCCGCTGCACGGCTACTGGCGCTGGATCGACGCGAACGTCTACGCGACGCTGCGGCTCGCCGCCGACCCGGCCGCCCAACCCGCCGCGCTCGCGGCGGAATGGGTGCGCGCGAACGTGTCGAGCGATCGCGTCGTGGTCGAGATGCTCGCGGACGTGCTGCTCCGCTCGCGCGCGGCCGTCGAGAAGGCGCTCTACGTGCGGCCGTTCGCGGAGCAACGCGCGCGCATCGGCGGGCTCGAGTCGACGCCGATGATGTGGATCATGGAGTGGGACGTGGTCGGAGACTGGAGCGCGGTGTCGAGCACGGTCTACCGCGCGTCACGCGGGCGATTGCAGGAGGCGGTCGCCGACGGCTTCGACGCGGCGGGCGAGGCGCGCGAGATGCGGCGCGCCGTCGAGGCGCTGGCGCCCCGGCTCGGCGATGACCCGGACTTCAAGGCGACGCTGCGCTCGCTCACGTACCAGGAGAGCCTGTTCCACGCGCTCGCGTGGTATCGCAAGGCGCTGCTCACGTACTACGCGTGGCTCGACACGGGCGAACCCGGCGTGCTCCGCGATTGGCACGCGAGCGCGGACCGCTTCCGCGACGCCGCGCACGCGCACGCGGACGAGTTCGCCGGCGATCTCGATTTTCCCGCCTACGACTTCGAGCCTGCGCTCGACGGGCTCGGCCGCGCGCAGCGG
>JBOHRM010000399.1:0-2774 GCA_050732715.1 Longimicrobiales bacterium | reverse complement strand
TATTGGAGGCGTCCGGCCCTGGCCGATCGCCAGATCCCACCGCCGGACGACGAATCGGGAGCCACATTTCAGGAGGCGAGGATGCCCCGGGCCGAGAGGTTGGATCGAATCCGGAGACTCGAGGTGGAATTGCGCTCACCTGTCGTTGCCTATGTCACCAGCACCCGGACGGGGGCCGAGGCTCAGATGGCAATGGATGCGATACGTTTCTTGTATGAGCACCTCGTCGCGATTCAACCGAGACCCGAAGCCATCTCCTTGTTTCTTCACAGTAACGGCGGCGACGGGATCGTCCCCTGGAAGCTCGTAACACTGGTCCGGGAATATTGCGATCGATTCCGCGTCTTAGTTCCATACCGGGCGTTCAGTGCTGCGACGCTTACAGCGTTGGGCGCAGACGAGATATACATGCACCCGATGGGCATGCTCGGGCCTACGGACCCCAGCATCATCGGTCCGTACAATCCGCGCGACCAGGACGGTAAGCCGCTTCCAATCAGCGTCGAAGAGGTACTCGCCTACCTGGCTCTGGTGAAGGAAGATGCCGGCATTCAGCACGAGGATGAGCTCGTGCAAGCCGTGGGGAAGTTGGCCGACAATGTTCACCCGATAGCGCTTGGCTCGGTTAAGCGATCGCATGCCCAATCGCGGATGATCGCGGCGAAGCTGATGGAGCTGAACGGCGCCAAGCTCGATGAGCACCGAATCGATGAGATCGTATCTAACCTTACATCGAAGCTCTACTACCATGGCCATCCAATCAATCGCAAGGAAGCGAAGCAGATCGGGCTGAACATCGTAGAATGCTCAAGGGGGGTTGAGGAAGCTATTTGGTCCCTGTTCGAAACATACGAACAGGACATGGACCTCCTGACAACCTGGGATCCTGCGCAACAGTTCATTCGCCTGGCGCCGGACATCGAGCCCGGTCAGAGCCGGACGGTAAAAGTGCCGAAGCTACATATGGCATTGATCGAAAGTCGAAATCGATGCGACATGTGCACAACGGATGTGGTGCTATTTGGGCAGAAGGATGCCAAGGGATCGGTGCAAGCCCAACCGTACGTTTACAGGTCGAGCTGGGAGACCGAGAGCACGGTACTTGCGCAACTGGATGCGGATGCCGATCCTACAAGTGAGGCGGACGGACCACGTGAATCCAAGGAGGTCCTAAGTGCACCAGTCGAATGAAGGTGTCGAGACCATTCTCCGAGGCGCCCACACGGCACCGCTGCTCGAAGGGCTACCTGTGACGACACGGCGCAGGGCCGAGACCTCAATGCTCCCCTTGGGCTATTCTGTTCTGCCGCCTAGCCTTGCGCATGCGCCAACGCCCCAGCTGAGACCTAGCCGCACCGGACCAGATCTCAAAGGTGGACCGCCGCGGTGATGTAACATCGGATTAAACGAGTCCCAGAGGGACTCGCAAGCTCTTGGGGGCCGGTCCTCGGACCGGCCCATCTCTTTCTCGAAGTTGATCGCCCTTCCGCCCTGGAAGCGAATCACCGACCTCGAGGCCGCCCTGGACGATCGCGGCATCCCGTACCGCCGCTGGTTCGACTGGAACGAGGGCTGGTTCTTCGAGGTGAACGGTCAGGTCGTTGCCCGCGGTGGGGCGATCGGGCTGCTCGAGCAGGACGTGCGGCGGTGGCAGGCGCCGATAGCTGGCGAACCGATCTAAACGTAGATCTTGCACCATGCAAACAGATCCCGGCGGTCCGGGCCTGACACCGAGGCGGTCGCCGCGAGACGACCCAGGCAAGATTCAGGCATGCTACTTCTGGCGGCCGGCGAAGTGAGCCAGGAACGCGCCGTCACCCGCGAGGATATCGACCGCTACCGCCGGGCCCTCACCGACCTCGGCGGTGAAGCGACGCTAGCAGATCGCGGAGCACGCGGGCACCGGCGAGACCGACCTCTACTATACATCGCCTCGTGCCTGATCGTCCCCGAGCTGACGCACCCGACTCGAGCGTCCTGCTGCCGTTTGCGCTCCGTCGGTTCAGGGTCCGCCACTCCGGGAGAATGGTTTGCCGTGCCGCTGCCGTGTCCGGCGTGTTCCCTACGCGTTCTCGACCACGCGCAACACCGTGGCCGGGTCGGCCTGCTGGTAGAGGTTCTGGAGCGAGCGCGTGTCCCGCCAGCCGGCGGCCTCGGCGACATCCTGGACGGGTAAGTGTTTGCGCTCGATGGCCCACAGCCGGCGGTAAGGGTGCCAGACTCCGCGCTCGAGCTTCGGCAGCTTGGCCAGCTTCTCGGCCTTGATCAGCCAGCGCGTGACCAGCCGCCGGTCGATCGCGCCCGTCGCCTTCGGGGCAGGGAACAGCGGCGCGTCGCCGATCGCGGCACGCGTCGAGAGGTACGCGTCCAGCGCCGCCCGACACTCGCGCCCGATCGGCGTGATGAAGCGGTATCCCTTCTTGTCCGTCTCCGGCGGCCAGTGGATCGCGCCGTGGGGCATGTGCGCGGCCAGCCGCTCGTCCATGCCCTTCGCGGCGAGCCTCGATCCGTTCGCGCGTGAGCAACACGTCGCTGACCAGGAGCTCAGTTACGGCCTCGATCCGCCGGCCGGTGTAGCGCACCAGGTCGAGCAGGGTGCGTAGCCGGCCGGCAGGGTCGACGGCATCGCACTCCTCGCGCGTCCGGGTGTAACGGCTATGACTGGCGACTGGCCGGCGCACGTTTTTCTCCTTCGGCAACTCACAGTCGTGCAGCGGGTTCTTTGCAAGAAGATACCGGCCGTCGACCTTGTGCTTGCGCGCCCAGTTCAGCAC
>JBOHRM010000398.1:0-4520 GCA_050732715.1 Longimicrobiales bacterium | reverse complement strand
CCCTAACCCTCTCCCCCGGACCGGGGGAGAGGGAATCGAAGTGCGTCGCCAACCCTTTCCCTCGATACCCCGCCGGGGGGAGGAATCGAAGTGCGTCGCCAACCCTTCGCCCTCTCCCGTCCAGGCGGACCCGTGGTGCATCACACCGGTGTTTAGCGTAGGGTGTCGATCGGTTCGGGCGGGGGCAGGGCGGCCGTGTCGGGCGAATCGGCTGGCGTGGCGGGCGTGACCGGCGGGGTCGAGGCAACGGGCTCGGAGAGTGCCGTGCGATAGCGGTTCCACAGCCGCTCGAGCATGGCATCGGAGTCGGGACTGGACCGGCTGAGCACGGTGATCGTGGAGTCGCGAAGCGCAAGGATGCCGTTCAGCTGGTCGGCCGCGGCGGCGGGCCATTCGCCGGTGGACTCCTGGAACGCGGAGAAGAACGAGCTGGTGAGCTGACGCGCCTCATCGTAGCGGCCGCGTCCCGCCTCGAGCGTGGCGAGCGCGAGCATGTTCTCGATGCGGGTGAGCGAAAGCTCGCTCTGTGCCGTGGCGAGCTGGGTCTCGAGCCGGCGCGCGCGGGTGAACTGCCAACCTGCTCCGATGCCGAACGCGAGCAGGGCTGCGAGAACCGTGATCAACGACCAGCGTTGCCCGATCGTCATTGTGTTCCTCCGTAGCGCGCGATCGCCTGGACGACCGCGTCGATGGCCGGGCGAACGACGGCAGAGCGAAGCCCGGTGCCGTTGGTGAAGATGCTGAAGGTAAGTTCTACCCCGTTGTCTGCGATGAGATATCCGCTCAGGCTATTCACGTTCGTGATCGTGCCGGTCTTCGCGAAGACGCGTCCCTCGAGGGCCTCGATCCGGTTCGCGAGCGTCGAGCCGCGCAGCCCGGGGGCGGCGAGCGCGGCACGGTAATACTCGCCCCACCCGGCGTCGCGCGCGTGCTCGAGTAGCCGCACCGTCGCTTCGGGCGTAAGCAGGTTCTGGGCCGACAGGCCCGAGCCGTCGCGCAGGAAGAACGCGAGCGAGTCGATGCCCGCCCGCTCGATCAGGTATTCGCGTTCCGCGGCGACGCCGGACTCCCAGCTCCCCTGCTCACCGGCGTGGGCGCCGAGCGTTTTCAGCAGCTGTTCTGCCATCCAGTTCTGGCTCGGCTGGAGGATGGCAGCGACGATCTCGGTCATCGGCGGCGACTCGAGCGCGGCCAGCTGGACGTGCGGCGCGGCGGCGCGCGCACGCGCCTCGAGCGTGTCGCGCACCACGCGTACGGCGCCGATTCTCACGCCGTGCGCACGCAGCGCGCGCGCGAGCGCGCGCGTCGCGTAGACATCCGGATCGGTCACGGCGAGCCGGAACGTGTCGGGTGCAGCGCCGAACGGCACGCGCGCCTCCAGGAACAACGTGTCCCTGCGGTCGAGCAGGTCGACACGTACCACGGGCCGAGCGCCCGCGGTGTCGGTGACCGCGCGGGTGACGATCGGCTGGAGCGAGTCGGTCGGCAGTGCGCGGACGGTGGCGGGCACGCCGGGTGCAGTTCCGGGCGTGCGCTCGACCTGGAACGTGCCTTCTCCGATCGCGAACGCGCCGATCGGCGCCGCCGTGGGCGAGGGCAAGTCACCCACCTCCCAGGTGCCGTTGACGCGGTCGTCGTCGAATCGGCTCGCGTCGACCACGAGCTCGCCGACCGCGCGCAGCCCGGTCGCGGCGATCGCGGCCGCTATGGAATCGAGCGGCGCGAGCCCGGACTCGTGGAACCGCCCCGAGATGGTGGGGTCGCCGGTGCCGACCACGACGAGCCGTCCCGCCAACGAGTCGGCCCTGACGTCATGACCGTAGATCGGCGTCATGTAGCGGTAGCCCGGACCGAGCGTGCCGAGCGCGACCGCCGTCACGACGAGCTTGGTGTTCGACGCCGGGATGAAGTGCCGGCCCGCCTGGCGCGCGTACACCGTCCGCCCCGAACGGTCGCGTACGAGGATCCCCCAGTGCGTGCCGTCCAGCGGCGGCGGATCGATGATCGCTTCGATCGCCGAGCCGAGCCGTGCGCCGGTTGCGCCGGGCGGAGCCGGCGCGCCCGGGCCCGATGATGGTGCGCACGCGGCCACCAAGGCGAGCGTCGCCGCGCCGTGGATCGAACGGCGCTGGGTCCGGTGAAATCGCGCTCCTCCGCCCAGCGGAGGGAGAAGGTTCGGAGCGGGGCGTCGATGACTCGGCGCTGTGCCCATTTCCGGTCGGGTCTCGAGTCACGTGGTGCGGCGTCCGAGCGAAGGTTAGAGGGCGCGCTCCGACAGGTCAACGAAGCGACTCCGTGGATGAGGCGACCCCGCAACCCGCACGCCGAACCCGGAACTGAGCCCTCCATGCGAATGCCGAGCCACCGAGCCACGGGGTCGAGCCCCGAACGCCGTTTTGCTGGCGTTGTCGCGCTTGCAACAAACTCGGTCACACGATCCTGCGTCGCACAACGGGACTCGCCGAAGCATTCTGTGGCGGCTGCAACACACGGCAGGGCACGGAGAACCTGAGCGCGCGGATGGGCGGAATCGGTGATCGGCATGCGTGCGGCGAATGCGAGAGCATGCGCGGGCTGCCTATGGAGTCGCGTCGCGCGGTTCAACGACGAGTCGTTCGGCGGCGCCGCGGCCGAAGGTCTCCGGTGCGTACATCTCCTCCGCGCGCGGTGCCGGCGCGGCGAAGTCACCGGGTGTTGTGGCGAGGGCGTAGTACACGATCTCGCGTCGGCCGGGCTCGAGCCGGCTCGTGAACGCTTCGAACCGGTCGCCTCTCACGTTCACGTGCTCGGCGTGGAACGGCGCGTCGCGTGTGGCGGAGTCCGCCGGACCATATTCGTGGCGGTCCGGCAATGCGAACGCGCTGGTGGTGCCGGCGAGATAGGGGTTGATCGCCTCGAGGCCCGCGGGAAGCGGATCGACGACGGCGACGTGGTGGCGGGGGCCTGGTGCGGCGACGCTGAGCCGGACGCGTACACGAGCGCCGCGGCGGACGCGCCAGGTGCCGTCACTGTCGCGGCGCACGTCGTCCGGGTCATCGACGGCCTCGTACACGCGCCGGATCTCGAATCCGCGCGAGATCGGCGGTGTTGCGCCCGCGGTGGCGTAGCTCAAGCCGACGCGGTAGTAGAGTCGGCCCGCCCCCTCACGCGCGAGCACGAGGTCGAGGTCTTCACCGGGTCCTCCGAGGCTGTCCGCCGGAATGCTGACCTCGTGCCGTTCGTCGTTTCGGCCATGGAACGCGTGCTCGCCGGCGAGCCGATCGCCGGTCCATGCGCGCACGCGTAGGTCGGGCTCGACGGCCTCGGCCGCGGCGAGGTAGCGCGCGAGCGCGACGACGGCGAACGCGTTCTCCTGCGTGTTCGACCACCGTCCACGGACGCGGTGCGCCATCAGGCCCAGCGCGAGGGGCGCGATGACCTCACCGAATCCGGCGGCTGTCGGTCGTCCCGCCGCCTGCCCCTGCCGCGCGGCGGCGTCGGCCTCGAGCAACGCGTCGAGCACGACGGCATCGGTACGGCGGGGCGAGTAGAACACGATGTGACCGCCGGCAGTGTAAGGTGAGACGATGCCGGCGGTACCGGCGGACCGCACGACGCGCGCATCGAGCTCGCGGCGCAGCTCGGCTGTTTCGGCCGCGTACGAGGGCTTCGCGGCGAGCGTGGGGAGCAGCCATGCCAGCGCCTCGGCGGGCAACGTGTGTGCGCCGGCCTGACGGAGCAGCGCCGCCGCGGATGCGGACACGTCATGGCCGAGGCGACGGCGGACGTCGAGCGCGTAGGCCTGCACGGTGTGACCGGCTTGGCGCGGGTATTCTGTGGGGAGCGGAGAGACCAGCCCCATGTCCAACGCGTCGGGTGCGGGCGCGGGGTCGAGCCGTTCGAGCCATTGTGTCGCGTCGGCGAGCGTGCGTTCGGGCACGGCGAGGCCCGCCTCGAGCGCTCGTGCGAGTGCGTGGGCCGCGTGAACGGTGATGAAAGGGTCGGCATCGAAGCGTGCCGACCAGACGCTCCAACCGCCGTCGCGTAGCTGAGATCGCGCGAGGCGCCTCACATCGGCGAGGATCGCGGAGTCGAGCTCGGCGATTGACCCTGGCGCGGCCACCGGCGCGTCGCGCAGTGCAACGAGCGCGAGGATGCGCGATGCCGAGACCTCGGTCAGCTCGTACGGGCAGCGCAGCAGGAACCAGAACGCGTCGCGTAGTCCGTGCGCGGCGGTGGTCGAGAAGCCGAGCTCGACGCGAGCCTGACCGGGCAGCGCGGATTCGGGCAGCCGGACCGGATAGCCGACGGGTGTCGCGTCATCGAGCCGCCCGTATACGGCGAACGTCTCGGTCACGGCGGGGACGTAAACCGGGACCTCGATCTCGACCGCGTCGGCGATCGCGAGCGGCATGACGTCGTCGGCACGCCGCGTTTCCTGGCTTTCTCCCGACGCGGTGGCGAGCAAAACACCGACACCCGGATCCGCGGGGCCGGCCGGCTGGGAGCGCCGGCCGCTGGGCTCTGCCGCCACCTGGAAC
>JBOHRM010000397.1:0-10756 GCA_050732715.1 Longimicrobiales bacterium | reverse complement strand
GCTCGCGCTTGCCGCGGCCGGTGGCTATGCGTCGATCCGCGGCGGCGCGTCTCCTACTGTCGCGCCCACACTGCGAGGAGCATTGGCAGGACCGGAGGCGCAAGGCGTCGCGGGCCGACCGCCCGGCGATTCCGCGGCACAAGCGCTCTACCTCAGGGGCCGATATCTCTGGCGCACGACACAGTTGACCCGCGAGGCCACCCTTCAAGCCGGGCGATTCTACGCGGAGGCGATCGCGCGCGATTCCGGCTACGCTCCGGCATATGCCGGGCTGTCCGAAGTTCACGCCCGACTCGCGATCTTCGGCTACGGGCTTCCCCACGAGGAGTTCCCCGTCGCCAAGGCCCTCGCGCGGCGCGCGATCGCACTCGACAGCGCCCTCGCGCCGGCACACACTGCGTTGGGACACACGCTCTTCACGTACGATTACGACTGGTCGGAGGCGGAACGAAGCTTTCGGCGTGCGATTGATCTGGACGACGGCTACCCTTTCGCACGCATCTTATTGGCCCTCTGCGTCTCGAGTCAGGGGCGATTCGACGAGGCGATCGCCCAGCTCGACACGGCGCGGGCGGCCGACCCCATGTCGCCCCTCGTGCCGAACATCCTCGGCCGCGTGTACGTGAGTGCCAGGCTGCCGGACCTGGCGATTCGGGAGCTCGAGGCGGCGCTCGAGTTGAACCCGCAACTCGACATGGCTCACCAGCAGCTCGGCTGGGCCTATCTCCAGGAGGGAATGGCGGACGAGGCGATCGACGCGTTCCGGCGGGCGGCGACGCTCAGCGGCCCGCGGGACTCGGCGCACCTCGCCTACGCCTACGCCACGACCGGGCGGCGCGCCGAGGCGGAGCGCATCATGCGCACCCTGGTCGATTCCACCGGCGGACGGTACGTCCTGCCGTTCCACGTCGCAGTGGCCCATGCGGGACTGGGCGACACAGACGCGGCGTTGCAGTGGCTGGAGCGGAGCTACGAGGAGCGAGGGTCGTTCATGAATGGTGTCGCCGTCACCCCGGCGTTCGATGCGCTACACAGCGACCCGCGCTGGGCGAGCCTGATGCGGCGCATGGGACTCGAGGGCGCATCTCGGATGTGAACGTCTTCGTGAGCTGCCTTTCTGAACCAAATCCATCACGTTATCAGCGACGTTGCGGGCATGACCGGCCTTGCGATCCTGGATGCCACCCTCGCGGGCCAGCGTCGCCCGGAAATCCTCGCCGAGTGGCTCCCGCCCACTCGTATCTGCCATCCTTATCCCTGGGTGCGCATTGCGTTAGGACCCGACGCAAGAGCCCGGTACGGCAATACCGTACGCCGGGATCCGTGGATGGGGCGGTGCGCAATCACCGTCCCCTAGTCCGACCAAGTGGGCGTGGGTCAGGATGAGGCGAGCGGCGGAACGAAGCAGTCGTCGACGGCGAGCTTCAATACGACCGCGCCAGCGCCTGCGCCGCCATTTTCCGGATCTCCGGGTCCTCCGATCGGATCGCCTCGAGCAGCGCTTCCTGTGCGATGGGGCCGCCCATCTCGCCGAGCGCCCAGAACGCGGTGCGGCGGACCTCTGCGCTCGAATCGGCGAGCGCGGCCGTGAGCGCCTCTGCGCTCGCAGGATCGGCGATTTCGCCGAGTGCCCACGCGGCCTTTTGGCGAACCTCCTGGTCCGCGTCACGCAGTGCCGTGTACAGCGCACCGGGCGCGCTCGACGGCTCGAGCTCGCCGAGCGCCCAAACGGCCTGGCGGCGAACCTCGGGCGAGGCGTCACCCAACGCGGCGGCGAGCGCGGGAACCGCTCGCAGATCCTCGATCTCGCCCAGCCCCCACGCCGCCTGGCTGCGCACCTCGACATCCTCATCCTCGAGCGCCGCGATCAGCGGCTCGACCGCCGCTTGCGCTTCCGTCTCAGCCAAGGCCCACACCGCGCGACGCCGGATTTCCGCGTGCGGGCTTTGTAGCGCGGGGGCCAGGTAAGGCGCGGCATCGGGAGAGTCGATCTCGGCCAACGCCCAGATCGCCATCTCCGCGACCGTTGGATCGGCGTCGGACGTGGCCGTACCGAGCGCCCCCACCGCGCTGGCGTCCTCGATCTCACCGAGCGCCCACGCGGCCTGGCGACGCACCTCGACGTCCTCATCCTCGAGGACGGCCGCTGACAGCGCCGGCACCGCCGCCGGGTCACCGATTTCGCCCAACGCCCAGGCGGCCGTGCTTCGCACCTCCGCGACCGCGTCCGTGCGCAGAGCCTCCGAAAGCGCCGCCACCGCGGCGGAATCGCCGATCTCGCCCAGCCCATGCGCTGCTGCCAAACGAACATCGACCACCGGGTCACGGAGCGCGCCTGCGAGCGCCGCGACGGCCCGTGCTTGCTCCGATGTCTCTTGCCGTGCCTCCTGCGGGCTCTCCTCGAGCGCATCCTGGCGGGCTTGCTGGGGCTGCTCCTGCGCGGGCGGCTGCTGCCTCGGCTGAGCGGACGCGCCCAACAGTTCGGGCGGTTCGGCTCGCCCGTCGCTGACCGGTGTGACGGACACCGATGCTCGTTCCGCCGCGGCGGCGTCCGCATCCGGAGCCGGGTTCGACGTCGGCTCCGCCATCGAGACTTCCGACGGCGCATCGGCCGTGCTCGATGCGGAAGGCGTCCCATCCTCTCTCGATTCCGCACGAATCGGCGCCATCGCCGCGACGGCCAGCGCCAACACCGCGACCGAGCCCGCCAGCATTGCCGCTTGCACTCGGCTCGGCCCCTGACGCGGTAGGTCCGGCTCCAGAATCGCCACCATCCGTCCCTCGAACTCCCTCCGCTGTGCCATCGGGATCGCCACCACCGGCGCGCTGGTGTTCGCCGCTCCGCACGCGATCTGTAGCAGGTGCTCCGCGTACGTCGACGGGCGCGTCCCGGTGCTGAGCACGAGGTCATCACACGCGCGCTCGCTCTCGGCGCGCGCCCGGCGCGCGGCCAACCATACCAACGGATGGAACCAATACAGGGCGCAGGCGAGACGTCCCACGAGATGACTCAGAAGATCGAGCCGGCGCACATGCCCCAGCTCGTGGAACAGCACCGCGCGACGACGCTCGTCCGTCCAATCCGCCGCCGCCGCCGGCACCACGATCGCCGGCCGGACAAGGCCGCACGCGAACGGCAGCTGCACGCCGTCACTCATGAACAGCCGCGGCACGCGCGTCAGGTCCAGCCGGTCCGCGGCCTCCCACAGCGGCTTCATCCAGTCCGCGGACTCCAGCGCCGTCCCACGCCTCGTGACCCGCTGGACTCTCAGTGCACCGCCGCACACGCGCGCCAGCAAAACCAGCACGCCGATCACCCACGCCATGAAGAGCGAGCCGAGCACCAGCTCGGCGTTCGAGCGGCGCGTCAGATCTCCGATCCAATCCCAGGCTGCTTCGCGCCGTCCGTCCTCCGCCCGCGCCGCGCGCGCCGAACCCGCCGATCGATCCCCACCCGGTCCCGCAACACCCGTCTCCGCCCGGGCCGTCAAACCTTGACGCGGCGCTTCCCGCACCTCCTCCGCCTGCTCCCCACCTAACGTCCCAGCACGCGGCGAGGACGCGCGGAAGGACTCGTCGGCCGCGCGCGCGGCGGCTTCCGTCACCGACACCCCGGGCCGCGCAACGAGAGATGCGCCGGACGGCAAAACCACCGCCGAAGTCGGAAGAACCTCCAGCCGCCACGGCACCACGAACGGCGCCAATGGCAACGCCAGAATCGCGGCAAGTCCCGCGCTCCACACCACATGACGCGTGCCCGCCGACCTCCGCCGCAACGCCGCCGCCGCCAAACACACGACGACCAGCACCGCCGTGCCCTTGATCAGCAACGTCCCGAGCAGCCGAAGATCGATCGCATCGATCGACGACGTAAACGCCGAGAGGATGGACGAGACCATGAGCTACCTCCTCGTGGGGCCGCCTCCCGGATGAACCGGTCAGGCGCTGGAATCTTTTCCGTGTAGTCCGCTCGGCCGCGGGCCCTCCCGGGCCAGCGCGCCGTAGTCAGCCTCGCCGATACGGTGCTGGCCGATTATGCTAGAATTTTAGCATTTGCCCGAGTGCTGTCAAGAGCCTTGATCCCGCGCTAGCCCAGCGCCTGGGCCGACGGGCGAGTAGCGTCCCCTGCGTCGGCGTCTCCAGGGCGATTTGCGTTGGGTCAAATCTCCCGCCGACATGGAATCGGGACCGCGTCCTTCGCGCGAGTCGAGCTGCTCGGCGTGGGTTGAAGGCAGCTTCATGGTTTCTACAGCCGGCCAGCCGAACCAGGACCTGAACGCGTGATACGCCGGGGAGGCGGGCAACTGGTAGCGGTCGTAGACGTCGCGCCACGAGCGGAACAGCTCGAACGTTTCGCGATCGGGGACGATGCCGAAGTCCCACGCGGCGCAGATGCGATGGACGTAGTCCGCCCGCTCGCCCGGCCGGGCGAGGTCGGTCGGCGGCTCATCCAGGTCGGGATAGACGCTCCCGTCGATGTGCATCTTGCCCATCAGTCCTCCGGACGCTCGTGGAGTCGGATCAACGTTTCGCGAATCCATGCGCGGTTGCGCCGTGCCGTCAGCCGCTCCTCGGCGTCGTCAATCTCATCGAGAGGACGCCTCTGCTCCAGAGTCAGACCGCTGCGAGGGGCAAGTCGCAGACCGCCCGCAGGCAGTCGCAGGCTAGCGAGGCTAGCGACTCCCGCTCGGCAGTCGAATCCTACGAGAAATAGATCCAGAGTGTTGCGACGGCGGCAACGAGCAGCGCGCTGAGCGCCACTTCCCAGCGCAGCGCGCGCTCCGGCTCCGCGGCCTTCTCAGCGCCGCGCGCCCTCCGGAACGTCAGGCCGTCGACTCGTTCCGCCGCCGGCGGGGCCGACAGCAGGCTGCCCACCACGAGCACGAGGGAGCAGAGCGCGAACAGCAGCGCGGCGAAGTGGAGGAAGTTGATGTCCGCGAACGCGTACAGCCAGCCGTCGCCGTCGAGTCGGCCTTTGTTCAGCTCCGCGACCAGCCGGCCCATGCCGATCACGAATCCGGTGAGCAGCGCGGCGATGGCGCCGTGGCCGTTCAATCGTGTGGAGAGCAGTCCGAGCAGGAACACGGCCGCGATGGGCGGCGCGATGTACGCCTGCACGCTTTGGAGGTATTGATAGAGCTGCCCCGAGATCAGGCTCATGAGCGGGATCCAGAGGAGGCCGAACACGACGAGGGCGGCCGTCGACAGCCGTCCGACCCATACGAGCCGCTGCTCGGACGCGTTCGGCCGCAGTTTCCGGTAGACGTCCCAGGTAATGAGTGTAGACGTCGAGTTGAAGACGGAAGAGAGCGAGCTCATGAGCGCGGCGAGGAGTCCGGCGACCACGACGCCACGCAGTCCTGTGGGCAGCAGCGTTGCCACGAGCGTGGGCAACGCCTGGTCCGGCGCGCCGAGCTCGAGCCGGCCTTGTTGCACGAGCACGTGCGCGATCACGCCCGGGATCACGAAGATGAAGAGCGGCAGCAGCTTCAGGAACCCGGCGAACACGGTGCCACGGCGCGCCTCCGAGAGGTCGCGCGCGGCGAGCACGCGCTGCACGATGAACTGATCGGTGCACCAGTACCAGATGCCGAGGATCGGCGCGCCGAACACGATGCCGGTCCACGGGAAGTTCGGGTCTGACACGGGCTTCCAAACGCTCATGAAGTCGGGCCCGGCCGCCGTCCGCAGCTCGTTCCACCCGCCGACCGCGTCGAGTCCGATCACAGTGACCGCGACCGCGCCGCCGATCAAGACGACCATTTGCATCGCGTCCGTGATCAGCACGGCGCGCAGGCCGCCGAGCACGGTGTACAGGCCCGTCGCGATCACGACCACGATCGCGCCGGTCCAGAAGTCGATGCCCATGAGCGCCTCGAACACGAGCCCGCCCGCCGCGATCGTGACGGAGATCTTCGTGAGCACGTAGCCGATGATCGATACCACGGCGAGATAACCGCGCGCGGCGGGCGAGTAGCGGCGCTCGAGGAACTCGGGCATCGTGAACACGCCGCTGCGCAGGTAGAACGGCGCGAACACCCAGCCGAGCAGCAGGATCATGAGTGACGCGAGGATCTCGAACTGTGCGACCGCGACACCGCTCGCCGCGCCCGTGCCGGCCAGCCCTACGAGGTGCTCGGAACCGATGTTCGAAGCGAATAGTGACGCGCCGATGATGAACCAGACGCTGTTGCGGCCGGCGAGGAAGTAATCTGCGGGGGTCTCGCGGCCGCGCCGCTCGCGCCGCGTCGCATACGCCGCGCCCGCGAAGATCAGCAGGAAGTAGAGCCCGACGACGGTCCAGTCCAGACCCGTGAGTTGCGACACGCGACGCCTCTCGCGCCCGGCCTCAGGCGACCGGCGTCATGCCGTGCGCAGCCACTGCACGATCTCGCGCACGTTCGCGCGCCGGCCGGTTGACAGGATGCCGATGCGGTAGATCTTGCCCGCGACCCATGCCAGTGCGCCGAGCGCGGCGGCCAGCAGCACGATCGACAGCGCGACCTGCGCGGCCGGGATCGGCGACGCGGCGACACGCATCGGCATCGCGATCGGCGCTGTGAACGGCACGAGGCCGAGCGTCGTGGCGATGCCGCCGAGCGGCTCGTTCGTGATCGGGACCAGCAGCAGCAGCGGCAGGATCAACGGGATCAGCACGATCATCTGCACGGACTGCGTCTCCTGCTCCGACGTCATCGCCGCGCCGACCGCGGCGAACAACGCGGCGTACAGGAAGAAGCCGAGCACGAAGTACGCGCCGAACAGCGCCGCCGTGCCCGCCGGAATCGAAAGCGTGGCCAGGATATCGGGCGTCGCGCCGACCAGCTCGGCGATGCGGTCCGACTGCGTGATGAGCAGCGCGATCACCGCCGCCCAGATCCCGACCTGCAGCACGGCCGCGCCGCCGACGCCGACGATCTTGCCCGAGCATGAGGTTCTGCGCGCGTACCGAGCTCATCAAGACCTCGGCGATGCGGCTGTTCTTCTCCTCGAGCACGCTGCGCATCACGGCGATGCCGTAGAACAACGTCATGAAGTAGATCAGGAACGCGACACCGTAGGCGAAGAAGAACGTCGTCGCCGCGTCGCGCCCGCCCTCCTCGCCGGCCGCCGTGATCTGGGCCTGGTCGACGTCGACGTTGCGCACCAGCTCCGCGACCTCGGCGCTCTCGAGACCCGCTCGCCGCAGCCGCTCGCCCTGCGCCGCCTGAGACGCCGCGCGCGTGATGTCGCGCAGCGCCTGGAAGTTCGCGATGTTGCGCGCGCGGTACACGATCCGGTTGCTCTCGATCAGGTCGGCCGGCAGCGCGACGTAGCCGTCGAGCTCCTCCGTGTGCACGCGCAGGTTCAGATCCGCGCGCACGTCGTCGAACGAACCGGTGACACGCTCGACGATGTACTCGCTGTCGTCATTGCCCTCGGACGGTGCCGTCAGCACGGCGATGAACGCGTCGCCGATGCCGGCGGGCGCCTCGTCGACCACGGCCAGCTGCTTCGCAGCGCCGCCGCCGTCGATCATGCCCGGCAGCACGAAGATCGCCGCCATGAATACGGGCAACGCGAGCGTACCGAGCACGAACGCACGGCTGCCGACGCGCTCGCGGAACTCGCGCCGTACAATGATCATCACTTCACGCATGGGTCGGCTCCGGCCGGCGGGTCGCCTGCGTCGCGCCCGTCACGTGCGCGACGAAAATGTCGTGCAGCGTCGGCTGCAAATGCTCGAAATGCGCGACTGGCACGGCGAGCCCGTTCAGCTCGGCGATCAGCGCGCGCGTCTCGATGCCCGGCCGCAACTCGATCTCCCAGCCACCGCCCCTCGGCTCGGCCTCCGCGAAGTGCGGGTTCACGCGCATGAACTGATCGATCGTCTCGTCGCGCTCATCGAACTCGATGTAGAAACGGCCGCCGCGATGCGCGCGGCGCAGCTCCGAGACACGGCCCTCGAGAACCTTGCGGCCGCCCGCGATGATGCAAACCGCGTCGCACATGCGCTCGGCCTCGCTCATGTTGTGCGTGCTCAGGATCACCGTCTTGCCGTCTGCCTTCGCCTGGAGGATCGTATCGCGGAGGACCTCCTGGTTGACCGGGTCGAGGCCCGCGTGCGGCTCGTCCAGGATCAGCAGCTCGGGCCGGTGCAGGACCGTCGTCACGAACTGCACCTTCTGCTGCATCCCTTTCGATAACGTGTCGACCTTCGCGTCGATCCAATCACCCAGCCCGAACCGTTCGAGCCATTGGCGGCCATCACGGCGCGCGTCCGCCGCGCCCACGCCCTTCAGCTGCGCGAAGAAGACGACGACGTCGATGACCTTCATCTTACGGTACAGCCCCCGCTCCTCGGGCAGATAGCCCACGCGTGCGAGCGCGCCGCGCACCGCCGCCGGGTCGCGACCGAGCAGCGAGATGGTGCCGCCGTCGCGGCTCAGAATGTTCATCACCATCCGCAGCGTCGTCGACTTGCCCGCGCCGTTCGGCCCGAGGATGCCGTAGATGCAGCTGACCGGCACGTCCAGGCTCAGCCGCTCGACGGCCGTGTGACCGGCGTAGCGTTTCGTCACGTCTCGGAGGACAAGGGCATCAGACATGGCTGGCCTCCGTGGCTAAGGTCCGAAGCCCGGCCGCCGATCACCGACGGCCGGCTCGAACGCGATTCAATGCCGAGGTCGAGTACTACGTGGTGGAAAGCTTGCCGCTGACATTCAGTCGCCGGCCGCGGTTACGCTGGCAGGCAAGATGGCCCGCGGAGGGCGCGAGGCGCAACATCGGCCGATACGAACGGCGCCTCGGACCGCATGAGCGCGCAGGCTGCAGCATTGAGCGGCTTGCGAAGCTGTCAAGCGGCTTGGCCGCGCAAGTAGTCGATGCTCCCCGGTACGTCGCGCAGGAGGCGAAGCAGCACGTCCAGGGACGCAGTCTGAACGTTGCGGCCGGCCTCCCACCTGGAAACAGTGTTCGCACCGAGCCGCAGCAGATGCGCGAGGTCAGACTGCTTCAGTCCGAAGCGCAAGCGGATCGCCTTGATCTCATCCGCCGAAAGGAGTCCGTGCCGCTTTCGATAGAGCGCGATCGCATCCTCCTGCAGGCGCTTGGCGTCCGTAAACCGCAGAACAACTTCACCGCACTCCGGACAACGAAGGTGTGCCGCGGATGCTACGACAATCTCTTCGCCGTTCACGGCCTGGCCGAGCCTGCCCCGCCTCTCCTTCATCATCGCTCCGCACGTGGGACAAGCGTCATCGGGCAAGACACGACCGCGACGCCTCACTGAAGCCTTCTTGCTCCTACTGGGTGTCATGGGCATCGTCATCGTCATGGCACGACACGACCACACAGTCGTCTCGCAGGATCAGTTTCAGGTACAACCTCACGCCGCCCACTCCAGGCTTGAATATGTACAACCACTCGCCCGTCGCAGCGGATGCCTGGCGGCCCGCCGACTCCCCTACGGTCAAGCCCATAAGAAGCTGGCGGACATCTTCCAGATCGAGCCCCAACCCCACCGCTTCTCGATTTGCCTTGTAAGTCAACCGAATCCTAAGTGCGGCCGCCAAAGCGTGGATACGTCTCAAGGCCTTTGCGAGCCAGCCCGGCATTGACCAATCCTCTGGTTAATTTGGCGTGTGGTGAACAGCACGTCAACGGTGCGCCTGTTGGCAGCCGATCCTGTTGCCGCACGTGTCCGAGGACGCTCGCGCGGGACGAGCCTCGAGGGAATGGCAGATCAGGCGTTGCGGATTCGCGTATGTGCTAGGGCTGCAATCTTGTCGAGCGTGGATGCAGCGCGGCTCGAGTACCTGTGGAGATTGGAACGGCCGTGCGGGTGCGGTGATCCTCGAGTGGACGTTTCGAAGACGTTGTCAGACTCATCATGGTCGACACCGCGTGGCGTGTGCGGCGCAGTCTTACATCAGGCGGGCCGCTCGCGCGAGCAGGAGGATACCGCCTTTCGCGGCTCAGACGATTTCGACCAGCTCGAGATCGAACCGCAGGTCCTTGCCCGCGAGCGGATGGTTGGCGTCGAGCACGACACCATCATCCGAGACGCCCGTGACCGTGACCTCGAAGTCCTGCCCGCCCTGGCTCATGAGCAGCTTCTGTCCGACCGTCGCCGAGATGTCGCTCGGGAACTCCTCGCGCGGCACCTCGACCAGTTTTTCCGTGCGGTGCGGACCGTACGCCTGATCGGCGGGGACCGTCACCTGCTTCTCCTGTCCTGGCTGCATGCCGACCACGGCCTGGTCGAAGCCCGGGATCACCTGACCTGAGCCGACCTCGAACTCGATTGGCGCGCGGCCCGCCGAGCTATCGAAGACCTGGCCGTTGTCGAATTTGCCGGTGTAGTGCACGCGTACCGTGTCGCCGTTCTTCGCTTCCGCCATTCTTTTCCTCCATAGTGGTGAACGAGTCGCCTCCTCGCAAAAGGGGCGTTTCGAGCGCGTGAGGCAAGGGCCTACGCCGTCGGTGACGGCGAGTTTGTCCCGATCAACTATCGTCTTGCCCCGTTTTCGCTTGCACCATCGGGTCGAACGACGGGATGTGCGTCCTTCGCGGACGGACGCGGCAGGAGATCCGGACTGGGCAGAACCCAAGTGCCGACCGTGCTGAGGGAAGGACCGTACCGGTTCTTCTTTGTATCGTTGGATGGGAACGAACCGCCGCACGTCCACGTGCAACGAGAGCGGCGAGTCGCGAAGTTCTGGCTCGATCCCATCACACTTCAGAGGCCAGGCGGGTTCTCTGCAAAGGAGCTAAA
>JBOHRM010000396.1:0-2929 GCA_050732715.1 Longimicrobiales bacterium | reverse complement strand
ACCAGGCTCGCCTCCGTGAAGCGCGGCGGCGGCTGCGTGAAGTGCTGCGCCGGCACAATATCGTTGACGTCGCACGCGTCGTCGCGCTCGAGCGGCGGCAGCGGCATCAGCTCATCGAGCGTGCGGTGGTCGCCCTCCTCCCGCGCCTCCTGATAGAGCCGCGTGAAGCCGTCGAACTTCAGGATCGAGCCCGTCGCCCGGAACAGGTAGCGCCGGCCGCTCGGCGCATCGAGGTCGAAGTCGACGGTCGTCGTGTCGAACACGGCGGGCATCATTTGGCCGGCGACGAAGCGCAGCCAGATCAGCTCGTACAGGCGGGCCTGGTCACGGTCGAGAAGCGAGCGGACCTGCTCGGGCCGGCGCGTCGCGTCCGTCGGCCGGATCGCCTCGTGCGCCTCCTGCGCAGCCTTCTGCTGTTTGCCCGTCCAGAGACGCGGTGAGCGCGGCACATAACGCTCGCCGAGCTGCGCTTCGACGAGGGCACGCGCGGATGCGGCGGCCTCGGCACTGACGCGCGTCGAGTCGGTACGCATGTACGTAATCAGCCCGACCGCGCCTTCGGCGCCCAGCTCGACCCCTTCGTAGAGCTGCTGCGCCACGCGCATCGTCCGCTGCGCCGAGAAGCCGAGGCGCTTCGCGGCTTCCTGCTGCAATGTGCTCGTGGTGAACGGCGCGGGCGCGTTCTTCAGCCGTTCGCGGCGCTTGATCTCGGTGATGACGAACGGCAGGCCGCGGACATCGTCGACCACGGCCGTCGCCTCGGCCTCGTTCTCGAGTGTGAACGCCTTGCCATCGATCTGGTGCAGCTTCGCGTCGAACGGCTTGTCCTCTCTCGCGAGCTTCGCGGTGATCGACCAGTACTCCTCGGGCTTGAACGCGCGAATCTCGGCTTCGCGCTCCGTGATCAGCCGTAGCGCGACGGTCTGGACGCGGCCCGCGGACAAGCCGCGGCGGATCGGCTTCCACAGCAGCGGGCTGACCTGATAGCCGACGAGACGATCGAGGATGCGGCGCGCCTGCTGCGCCTCGACCTTGCGCATGTCGATCGTCCCCGGCGCGTCGAGCGCGCGGCGGACGGCATCCCGCGTGATCTCGTGGAACAGCACGCGGCCGAACCGCCCGCCATCGCCATCACCCTCCGTGCCGTGACCGTTGTAGCCGAGCTGCTCGGCGACGTGGTACGCAATCGCCTCGCCCTCGCGGTCCGGGTCCGTCGCCAGCAGCACCGCGCTCGCGTCCGATGCGTCGCGGCGCAACTCCTGGAGGACCCTTCCTTTCCCCCGGATCGTGACGTACTTCGGCTCGAAGCCGTGCTCGACATCGACGCCGAGCTCGCGCTCGGGCAGGTCACGCACGTGGCCGACCGACGCCCTTACGCGGTACTCCGGCCCGAGATACTTGCCGATCGTCCGCGCCTTCGCGGGCGACTCGACGATGATCAGTCTGTGGTCTTTCTTCTTCGTTGCCATTCAGTTCAAATGCCCAAACGCTGCAACCGGGCGGCGGCGGGGCAATTCGGAACCCGCAACCCGGAACCCGGAACCGATATCAAGCGTGAGCGCCGAACACCAGGATCTCGACCTCACGTGCAATGTCTTCGGGATCGCGTCCATCGACGTCGACCGCGTAGTCCGCGGCGGCGTACAGCGGCTCGCGCTCGGCCATGATACGCCGGGCCCGCTCGAGCGGCTTCGGACCCCTGAGCAGCGGCCGCTCGGTCGCGCTGCCGAACACACGCCGCAACGCCTCGTCCGGCGTTACCCGCAACCACACGACACGTGCGGTCGCCGGCAGCGACTCGAGCGCGCCGTCCCTCAGGATCCAGCCGCCGCCGGGCGCGACCACTGCCTCGGTCTCCCAGCATAACTGATTCGCCACCCGGCGCTCCATAGTGCGAAAGGCGTCCTCGCCGAGGATGTGGAAGAAATCGGCGATCGACATGCCCGCACTCCGCTCGACCTCCTTGTCAATGTCGATGAAACGCCAACCCAACCGCCGGGCAAGAATTTGACCGACAGTCGTCTTGCCCGCGCCCATGAAACCGATCATCACGACGGTCTTGATGGGCGACATGAGAACCGATCAGACGCCGGTGTTTGCCTCGACCTGCGCGATGCGATCCCGGCGCCGGTCGAGCTGATGGAGGTACCCCTCGAAGTTCCGCTTCATCTCGGCAACACTGTCACCGCCGAACTTTTCGAGCATGGCATCGGCGAGCACGATCGCGACCATCGCCTCACCCACGACGCCCGCGGCGGGCAGCGCTACGACGTCACTGCGCTCGCGGACGGCGTCGGCGCGGCCGTCCGTGCGCAGATCGACGCTGCGCAGCGGTTTCATCAGGGTCGAGAGCGGTTTCATGGCGACGCGCGCGACGAGCGGCGCACCCGTCGTGATACCGCCTTCCAGGCCTCCCGCGCTGTTCCGCAGGCGCCGGTATCCGCCGGCGCGTTGATGGGAGGCGTCGGCACTGCGTTCGATCTCATCGTGGACCGCGGAACCGCGGCGCCTCGCGGCCTCGAAGCCGAGCCCGATCTCGACGCCTTTCATCGCCTGGATCGACATGAGTGCGCCGGCGAGCCGGCTGTCGAGCTTGCGGTCCCAGCTGACGTGACTGCCGAGGCCAACGGGCAGGCCACGCGCGACCACCTCGAAGCAGCCGCCGAGCGTGTCCCCGGCGTGGCGAGCCGCGTCGATCGCCTCGATCATCGCGGCTTCCGCCTTCGCGTCGAGCGTCCGAAGCGGCGAGGCATCCGCCGCGGCGTTCAAGTCGTCCGGCAGCTCGTCCGGCACGTCCGCTTCGATGCCGCCGAGCATGACGACGTGGCTGCCGATCGTAACGCCGAACTGGGCGAGCAGGCGTTTCGCGATCGCACCGGCCGCGACGCGAGCCGTGGTCTCGCGCGCCGATGCGCGCTCGAGCACGTCG
>JBOHRM010000395.1:0-1347 GCA_050732715.1 Longimicrobiales bacterium | reverse complement strand
GCGTATGCCGATCTCGCGCGTGCGTCGCGATACGAGGTACGACACGACGCCGTAGACCCCGACAATGGCCAGCAGCAGCGCCAGTCCGGCGAACAGTGCGATGAGAAGCAGAAAGAACCGTGTCGGTGCTGCGTCGCGACGAATTGCCTCGGTCACCGTCTCCGGGTTCCGAAGCGGCAGGTTCGGATCGAGCGCGTGCACCTGCTCGCGCAACGCAGCCAGGAGATTGCTTGCGCCCGGCCGGCCGCGGACGTGTACGAACAACGATCTGGACCCGACCTGCGCATGCGGCATGTACACCGCCGGCTCTGGCTCAGCTTTGAGGCCGCGACGCACGTCGCCGACCACCCCGACGACGGTCAACATCGGTGAACCGGCCTGGATTCGTTTCCCGATCGGATCCTCGCCGCCCAGGGCCTCACGGACGAACGTTTCGTTGACCACGGCGACCGGGAGGCTACCCTCACGGTCGGTTGGCTCGATGGCGCGGCCGCGCAGCAGCGGCAGGCGCATCGCGTCGAAGTAGCCAGGCGTGACGGGGCGCGGCCACACAACCACCTCCGCGCCCGGCTCGGGATCGGGTTGCCCGTCGATCCGCAGGTCACGCGTAGCGTAGGCACTCGTTAGCGGCGGGTAGTCCGCCGAGCCGACCGCCTCGACGTCTGGCAGCGCTGCGATCTGTTCCTCGAGCGTTCGATAGAATGACGCGACGGTCGCGTCCGAGTCGTACCGTGTTGCGGGCAGTGACAGCTCGAACCGCACGACCTCGCGGCCGTCGAACCCGAGGTCGACCTCGTAGAGCTTGACGAGGCTGCGCGTCAGCAGGCCGGCACCCACCAGCAGCACGAGCGACATCGCGATCTCGACGGTCATCAGCACGCCACGCGACCAGCCTTCGCGCGGCTGCTCGCCGGTGCGCGCGTCGCTGCGCAGGTGGTCGATGACGGCCGTGCGCGCCATGCGGAGTGCCGGGCTCAGGCCGAACAGCAGCGCGACGAAGATCGTCATCGAGAGCGAGAACGCCAACACCGTCGCATCGATCGTGATCTGATCGACGCCCGGGATGGCGTCCGGGCCGAGCCGCTTCAGCAACTCGACGCCGCCGGCAGCGAGCGCGAGGCCGATCAAGGCGCCGCCGAACGCTAGCACGAAACTCTCGACCAGCACTTGTGTCACAAGCCGGCCGTGGCTCGCACCCAACGCCGCTCGCACCGCGACCCCGCCGCGGCGAGCCGACGCGCGCACGAGCAGCAGATTCGCGACGTTCGCGCACGCGATCAGCAGGACCACCCCGACCGCGCCGAGCACGATCCAGAGCGGGCGGCGAACGGCGCCAACCATGAAATC
>JBOHRM010000394.1:0-4149 GCA_050732715.1 Longimicrobiales bacterium | reverse complement strand
GAGGTGACCATGACCGAAGCGACTGCGGCGTCCGTAGTCAGTTTCCCATGCCACTGGGGCGACACCAGCAATCGCTGTCGGCCGGGTGGTGGCGGGGGAACCCGGAACCCGGAACTCCGGAACGCGTTTGTAGTCAGCCCCGAGAGGGTGTGATGGCGACCGCGGAGCTGGGCGTCGAGCGCAGGGCGCCGGATCGGTTGTTCATCGGCGGCGAGTGGGTCGATGCTGCCGAGCGGCGTACGTTCACGACATACAACCCGGCGACGGGCGCGGCGATCGCGGATGTCGCCGAGGCGGGCCCAGCCGATGTGGATGCGGCGGTCACGGCGGCGCGGCGCGCGTTCGAAGATGCGGCCTGGCGCCGCATGGACGCGGCCGATCGCGGTACGCTGCTCTGGCGCATCGCCGACGCGATCGAGGCGCGCGCGGACGAGCTGCTGCGGCTCGAGGTGATCGACAACGGCAAGCCGATCCGTGAGGCGAAGTTCGATCTGCGTCAGGCGATCGACGCGTTCCGCTACTATGCGGGCTGGACCACCAAGCTCGAGGGCGAGACGATCCCGGTGCGCGGCGACGTGCTCAACTACACGTTGCGTGAGCCGGTCGGCGTGGTCGGCGGCATCATCCCATGGAATTTCCCGCTGGTCATGGCGGCGTGGAAAGTGGCGCCCGCCCTCGCGTGCGGGAACACAATGGTGTTGAAGCCCGCCGAGCAGACGCCGTTGAGCGCGCTCGAGCTCGCGGCGATCGCGGCGGACGTGGGGCTGCCGCCAGGCGTGTTGAACGTCGTGCCCGGGTACGGCGAGACCGCTGGTGCCGCGCTCGTCGCACACGCGGGCGTAGACAAGGTGGCGTTCACCGGCTCGACCGCCGTTGGCCGCACGATCATGCGCGAAGCGGCGGCCACGCTCAAACGCGTCTCGCTCGAGCTGGGCGGCAAGTCACCAAATATCGTGCTCGCCGATGCGGATCTCGAGGCCGCGGCGCGCGGCGCATTCTCGGCCGTGTTCTACAACGCCGGCCAGGCGTGTACCGCCGGGTCGCGATTGCTGATCCACGAGTCCGTGAAGGACGCGCTGGTCGATCAGCTGGTCGAGCGCGCGGCGACGATGAAGCCGGGTGATCCTCTCGACCCGAAGCGGCGGATGGGTCCGCTGATCTCCGAGGAGCAGCTGGCCCGTGTGCTCGGCTACATCGCAACGGGTCGGGACGAAGGCGCCCGACTTCGTGTCGGCGGGGAACGGCTCGATTACGCCGGCGACCAACGCGGCTATTGGATCGCACCCGCCGTTTTCGACCACGTCGCGCCCGACGCGACGATCGCGCGCGAGGAGATCTTCGGTCCCGTGCTCGCCGTGCTGCCGTTCAGCGATGAGGAGGAGGCCGTCGCGCTCGCAAACCAGACCAGCTACGGCCTCGCCGCCGCGGTCTGGACGCGCGATGTCAAGAAGGCCCATCGCATCGCACGGGACGTTCAGGCGGGCACGGTATGGATCAACACGTACCACCCGCTCGACGCGGCGTCGCCGTTCGGCGGCTACAAGCAGTCGGGCTTCGGCCGCGAGCTCGGCGCGTACGCGCTCGATCTCTACACGCAGGTCAAGAGTGTCTGGGTGGACCTCAGCTGAGAATGATGAATGCGAAATGATGAATGCGGAATGTAGTGAGGCTCCCACGGTCATGATTCATCATTCATCATTTTCTTCGTAATGCGTGACGTTTGGATCGTGGACGCGGTGCGCACACCCGTAGGCCGCTACGGCGGCGCGCTCGCGACCGTGCGCGCCGATGACCTCGCCGCCGAACCGATCAAGGCGGCACTCGCGCGATCCGATCTCGACCCCGCCATCATCGAAGACGTGATATTCGGCTGCGCGAACCAGGCGGGCGAGGACAACCGCAACGTTGCGCGGATGGCCGCGTTGCTCGCCGGCCTGCCGGTGACGGTGCCAGGCCAAACCGTGAATCGCTTGTGCGGTTCGGGGCTCCAAGCCGTGAACAGCGCGGTCCACGCGATCGCCGCGGGTGAGGGGGAGGTGTTCATCGCCGGCGGCGTCGAATCGATGACGCGCGCGCCGTTCGTGATGCTCAAGCCTGGGCAGGCGTTCTTGCGCGGCGCACCGGAGGTCGCGGACAGCGCGCTCGGCTGGCGGTTCGTGAATACGCGCTTCCCCGCGCAGTACACGATCGCGCTCGGCGAGACGGCCGAGGTGGTTGCCGAGCGCTGCCGTGTGAGCCGCGAGGCGCAAGACGCGTTCGCCCTGCGCAGTCAGGAGCGCGCCGCGGCCGCACAGTCGACGGGTCTGTTCTGTGACGAGCTCGTGCCCGTCGAGGTGACCGGGCGCAAAGGCGCTGTCACGGTGGTGACGAACGATGAACATCCGCGGCCGGGGACGATGCTCGAACAGCTCGCGCGGCTCGATCCCGTGTTCAAGGAAGGCGGTACGGTGACGGCGGGCAACGCTTCGGGTCTGAACGACGGCGCCGCTGCACTGATCGTGATGGATGCTGCGCGCGCCCGCCGGGAGGGCGCGGCTCCACTCGCCCGCATCGTCTCGACCGCGGTGGCGGGCGTCGAACCCGACACGATGGGGCTCGGGCCGATCCCCGCGAGTCGGCGTGCGCTCGAACGCGCGGGAATCCGCGCGGCGGACCTGCGCCTGATCGAGCTGAACGAGGCGTTCGCCGCCCAGGCGATCCCCTGTATGACCCAACTCGATCTCGATCCGGACCTCGTGAACGTGAACGGCGGCGCGATCGCACTCGGCCATCCGCTCGGCTGTTCGGGTGCCCGCATCTTGACCACGCTCGTGCACGAGCTGCGACGTCGCGGCGGCGGTTACGGCCTCGCGACGATGTGCATCGGCGTGGGCCAGGGCATTGCGACCGTCGTGGAGACAGTGGCGTGAGCCGCGATCGTCGCATCGTGGTCGAGCACGACGGCGCGATCGGCTGGATCCGCATCAACCAGCCCGAACGCCTGAACGCATTCTCGGAATCGATGCGCGAGCAGCTCGATGAGGCGCTGACGAAGCTCGAGGATGATCGTGATGTGCTTTGCGTGATCATCACTGGTGTCGGCCGCGCGTTCTCGACCGGCGGCGATATCCGCGTGATGGAGGAGCTGATCGAGGCGGACGACATCGAGAAGTTCGAGCAAATCGTGCGCGCGGGCGCACGCGTCGTCGCCAAGATCGATGACATGACGACGCCGGTGATCGCGGCGGTGAACGGGCCGGCCGCCGGCGCGGGCGCCTGCCTCGCGCTCGCTTGCGACCTCCGCATCGCGAGCGAGACCGCGTCCATCGGGTTCACGTTCTTGCGCGTCGGGCTGCACCCGGACTGGGGCGGCAGCTATTTCCTACCCAAACTCGTCGGCCTCGCCGTGGCCTCGGAATCGATTTACACGGGCGGCATGATCAACGCCGAGCGCGGCGAGCGGCTCGGACTCTTCAACCGCGTCGTGCCGCCGGCCGAGCTCGAGACCGCGGCGCGCGGACTCGCCAGCCAGATCGCGGCGGGGCCGCGCGGCGTAGTCGCGGACGCGAAGCGGACGCTCCGGCGAAGTCTGCACGCGTCTCTCAATGAAGTGCTCGAGATGGAGGTCGAGGCGCAGCTAAACGCGTTCCGATCACCGGACTTCAAGGAAGGCATCACCGCGTTCATCGACAAGCGCGCACCCCGATTCCATCGAAAACCGAGCCCGCGCAAGAAGCGATGACCCGCCCCACGCCACGTGCGTCGCGCGGCGCCTCGCGTGCGGGACCCGCGCGCAGGATCACCGTGATCGGAGCGGGCACCATGGGTCACGGCATCGCGCAGGTGTGCGCGCTCGCGGGTCACGCCGTCACGCTGGCGGACACGAGCGCCGATATCGCGGCGCACGGCGTCGAGCGGATCCGCGCGAACCTCGACGGCGCGGTCGAGCGTGGCAAGCTCACGCCAGTCGACCACGAACGCACGCTCGCCCGCATCCGAACGCTCGCCGACACCACCGCCGCGTGCAGAGACGCCGACATCGTCATCGAGGCCGTGCCCGAGCGGTTGGACGTCAAGCTCGACGTGCTGGCCCGCATCGAGCAGAGCGCGCCGCCCGGCGCCGTGATCGCGACCAACACCTCGAGCCTCAGCATCAACGAGATGCAGACG
>JBOHRM010000393.1:0-4791 GCA_050732715.1 Longimicrobiales bacterium | reverse complement strand
GAGCTGCCCCGATGTCCCCCTCCACAGCTAACCCTGCCGGATGGCAACACTCCGCCGGAGAAACGCGGCCGCGCGTTCTTCGAGCCGGACAGGCAGTGCGGCCAGTGTCACTCTGGCCCGATGCTGAACCGGACTCGCGAATTCCACCCGAATGCAGTCGGCTTCGCGTTCGAGTCGGCGTTCGTCGGCAGAGAACCGGACAACCCCAATGAGAAGTTCATGTGGTGCTACGTCGATCTCGCGACGAACGAAATCGTGCCGGGGCCGTTTGACGTTCCCGAGGTATTCAGCTTCCCGGTGTCCGATCCTGGCCTCGGCCTCATTGCTGGCATCACGGAATTTCGGACCCCGGACGGTACGACTCAGCTCATTGCCAATGAGATCCTGGTCGCCCTTGCGGGTCCCGCATTCAATATATCCCCACGCTCTGGGGCACGCCGAACACCGCTCCGTACTTCCACGACAACTCGGCCAAAGATCTGAATGAAGTGCTGAATCAATACAACTTCCTCTTCAGCTTCTTTCCTGACGGAGAGTTCGGCCTGGGCTGCGATCGCGACGCCCTGGAGTGCCTCAGCGCCGAAGACAAGGCCGACATCATCAGCTTCATGCAGTTGCTGTCCTTCCAAGAGGCGGCACCGCTTCAGCCACCACCATGATCGCCGCGAACCGGTTCGGGGCGCGCTATCTTCGAGTAGTTCGCGATTCACTCCTATGGCATGCGGATTGAGTGAAGGTAGGTCAGTGCGCGGGCGGCCTAACAACAAGGGCACCCAGCTGACGGTACTTGCGCACGGAAACCGATTGGGAAGGCGTTAAGCCCGCACAGACTATGTTCAGATGGTTTGCATTCGCGGTCTTCCTGGCGTCGCTTGGGATTTCGACGCAACGACGCTGGAGAGCACGGCGGGCGGGGGGAGCCATTCCCCGTCGCCAGGAACCTCCGGGCTTGATCGCCGGGCGAGTGCTCGTGGCGCTCCCGCTGTTCGGTGGTGTCGTTGCTTATTTAGCGAACCCCTCGTGGATGGCCTGGGCTTCGCTCGGCATCCCGTCGTGGGCGCGGTGGATGGGCGTGGGGCTTGGGGCCTTGGTTGTGCCATCGGTCTACTGGGTGCTGACCACCCTGGGCACGAACGTCAGCGAGACCGTGCTCACGAAGCAGCAGCATCAACTCGTCACGGCAGGTCCTTACCGCTGGGTGCGGCATCCGCTGTACACGGTGGGGATCGCCCTTTTTGTAAGCATGGGCCTCATGGCAGCCAACTGGTTCATCTTGCTATGCACAGTGGTCGCCCTGATTGCTGTACGCTTCGTGGTCATTCCTCGAGAGGAGGCGCAGCTGGTGGCGGCGTTTGGAGACGAGTATCGCCGGTACCGGACCGAAACGGGCTCGCTCCTGCCGAATCGGATCACGTAGGGGCTCGAATGTGCGACGTCCGGGTTCGCCGGACAGCTTCCTGCGGCTGAACTCCTCTGAACTCCACTTCCATGTAGGCCCTCCCCACGCAACATCGCGAGGGGGTAATTCCACGATCCGACCTTCTCGCGCCTGACCGAGCAAACGTCTCGCCAGCGTGGCGATCCGCCGCACATCTTGCGAGCTCGCCTGTTCGAGGATCGCGCGCATGTGCGGGATCAGGGGCCGTTCGCCCCGTGTGCACCGTTTGGCCGCGGTGACGCGGATGTTGCCGTGGGCATCAGAAAGCGTTTATGTGAGGCGGCGGTCGATTCTTTTCGTTGTCCTGGTCTCCTGCAGCGGAGGTGGCTCGCTGGCGGAGGAATCGCAGTCCACGTTCCCGCATCTGCGCGAAGGTCTCGGCGCTGCTGACCCGGCAGCGCTGGATGAGCTGATTGCCATTCTGTATGAGAGACTTCGTGTGGTCGCGCACCGGCAGCGGCGGCGTTGGAGCGGCGATGAGACGATCGGCACGACGGCGCTGGTCCACGAGGCGTATCTCAAACTGCGAAATCAGAAACGCATCGGTGTCGAGAGCACGGACCATTTTCTCGCGTTGGCCTCGAGGGCGATGCGTCACATCCTGAGCAACTATGCCGAGCAGCGGCGCGCTCAGAAGCGCGGTGGGGGAATGGAGCGTGTTTCGATTGGCGACATCGCGGTGCCAGCTGCCCTGCCCGGGACGGGTGACGAAGCCGAGGAGAAGCTGGCTGCGATGAGTGTCGCGGTTCGGCGGCTGGAGGCGTACCACGCGCGGTCGTGCAGGGTCGTCGAGTGTCGTTTCTATGGTGGACTGACGGTCGAGCAAACGGCTGCGGCACTCGGGATCTCGGAGCGCACGGTCAAACGGGACTGGGCGTTTGCGCAAGCGTGGCTGAAGCGTGAAGTGAGGGAGCTATTGTGAGAAATGAGCGCGGGCGCGCGGAGCGTGTCGCCGAGCTGTTCGATCGCGCGCTGTCACTCGGCGGCGAGGATCGCGGCACGTTCCTCGAGTCCCTGCACGTGGAGGATCCAGAGATCGCTGTCGAGCTGGAGTCGCTGCTCGCGGCGCGAGACACCGCGCCGGAAGATCTCGAGATTCTCGCGGCCCGGCTGGTGCCGGAAGTTCTCGGGAACATTTCGCGTTCGATTGCAGGGGAAGCACTGGAGCCGCAGCAAACCCTCGGGCACTACCATATCCTCGACCGGCTCGGCAGTGGCGGCATGGCCGAGGTCTACCGTGCGCGTGATCTCTCTCTCGATCGGCTTGTTGTGTTGAAGTTCCTGCCAGCACATCTGACCGAGGACGCGGAGGCGCGGGCACGCCTGACGCGCGAGGCGCGAGCCGCGTCGGCGCTCGACCACCCAAATATCGCCGTGGTGTTCGAGATCGGAACGACGGAGCCGGCGCAAGACAGTCACGCAGTGAGTCGACTGTTCATCGCGATGGCGTACTACGATGGAGAGACGATCAAGCAGAAGATCGCTCGCGGACCACTGCCGATCGCGCAGGCGGTGGACTATGCCATTCAGGCGGCCGATGGGCTGGCCGCAGCGCACGAAGCCGGAATCGTACATCGCGACATCAAGCCGGCAAACCTGATTGTCACAGAACGGCAGCAGTTGAAGATCCTGGATTTCGGGATCGCGAAACTCGCCGGACACGATGTCACGACCGAAGGCAGCACATTGGGCACGATCGCCTACATGAGTCCCGAACAGACGCGAGGCGCCCCGGTCGATGCGCGTACCGACCTCTGGTCGCTGGGCGTGGTGCTGAATGAGATGTTCGCCGGCGTCAGGCCGTTTCCGGCCGATGACGGCGCGCTGCTGCTGCAGGCGATTCGACACGATCGCCCTGTCCCGCTTCGCGAGGTCCGGTCCGATGTTCCTGAAGCACTCGAGCGAGTCGTCGAGCGCTGTCTGTGTAAGGATCCCGATCTGCGTTACGCCGATGCTGGGGAGTTGCGCGCGGATCTCGCGGCAGTTGCCACTGCGGGGCCGACGGGTGCGGTGCCGGCCGCCCGCGGAAGCCGCCGTTGGGTCGCCGTGGGCCTCGCCGTGCTGGCCCTCGGCGCCGCCGCGTTCTGGCTTCTCCCGCGCACCTCCGAGACACCGTCGCCGCTGAAGTCCAGGGTGCTCGTGCTGCCGCTCGCCTCCGTTTCCGGTGACACGCTTCTCGAGCGGGTCGGTCGCGAGCTGGCCGTTACCCTGGGCACGGCCCTGGACGGAATCGGCGACCTTCGCACCGTTGACGTGACGACCGCGCTGGCCCAGCTTCCCGGTCCGGACGTACGCCTGACGGTGGCCGAGGCGAGGGCGCTGGCGCGCCGGCTGGGCGCGGGCAGTGTCGTTGTCGGCAGCGTGATCGGCGATCATCGGAACGTGCGCGCCGACGTCCGCCTCGTCGCCCCGGGCGACACGGCTAGCGTTGTCGGCGCGGCGGCGCGGGCGGCGCCCGATAGCCTCGCCGCCCTCACCGATTCGCTCGCCGTCGGGCTCGTCCGCCAACTATGGCGCGAGGGCGAGGCGCCCGTCCCGAGCCTCGCGGCCGTGACCACGTACTCGGCAGAGGCACTCCGCCGCTACGTCGAGGGCGAGCAGGCGATGAGCCGCGGGGACATGGTCCGCGCGGTGGAGGCGTTCGAGGCGGCCTTCGCAATCGACTCGACCTTCTGGACCGCTTACTGGCGCTCGCTCTACCCGCGGGCGTACGAAGGAACCCCGGCTGCCGACAGCGCCGCGCGCGCTGCGGTCATCGAGCATCGGGACGAGCTACCCGAGCCGGACCGGCGGATGATCGAGGCCGGGCTTGACGGCTCCCTGCCGAAGCGGATGGAAGGTCTCACCCGGCTGCTCGACGACTTCCGCGACGCGTGGCCAGCCGCGTACGACCTGGCGAACATGTACATCCACTTCGCGCCCCACCAGGGCCACACGCTTGCCGAATCGCGCGCGGCAATCGAGCATGTGATCGCGCTGAACCCGAACTTCGTTCCGGCCTGGACCCACCTGCTCATGATCGCGCCGCAGCAGGGGGACACGGCCCGCACCCGGGAGGCGATCGAGGCGCTGGCCAGCCGCGTCGACGAGACCGGCGATTACTGGCGGCCGCGGATGGCCATGAATCGCGCGGCGCTCACGGCGATGGTACGAGGCGGCGACCTGCGGCCCGCGTACCTGGACGAGATGGTGCTTCTCTTTCAGTGGGAGGCGGAACGGCACCCGGTGTTCGAGCCGCTGCGGGCCGGGCACTTCCACGTCTACGGCTATCCGGCCCTCCAGCTGCGATTCAACGACCGCACGCTCGAGACCGTGCCTGGACTCACCGGGCCGGCCAGGGCAACCCTCCACAT
>JBOHRM010000392.1:0-5814 GCA_050732715.1 Longimicrobiales bacterium | reverse complement strand
GTCGAGGACTCCCTTCAGGCGGCCCGTCTGAGGGTCCACGATGAGATGCTCTGGAGACAAGTCCTGATGGATCAGTCGCAGCGGGCCGCCGAACCGACGGATCAGTGGAGACTCCTGCATCACCCACGTGATCGCCTGCTCGATTCTTGGATCAGTGCCACGAAGTGCCGGCAGCACATTCAGGCACCGCTCGACCCACTGATTCCGACCCTCATCGCTTGGAGTCGCTTCGGCGATGCCAGCCGCCCTCGCCAGGTCCGCTGGTACGGCGTGGATCGCACCGAGCAGGGTTCCGATCTCACAGGCAAGGACAGGGAGCAGATCGGCTTCGGTTGCGTCCGCCGGTTCACCGGGAATGAATCGATGCCCAGCAAACTCGTAGGGGAAACCCCGACCTGGCTGCCCGATCAGTTCCACTCTCGGGATCGCCACGTGCGAGGGCAGAAACCTGGAGACGAGTTCGTGGACAGGCGCTTCTGTCTCGAATAGCGCGGCGCTCTCGGCGCGGCGAGGAAAGCGGCATCTCAGCCAACATGCGATGCGCGACGCTACGCGGCAGCAGGCTTGTGTCCGACCGCAAGCAAATGCGGCGTTGCGCCGAGAAGGAACGGCTCGGTCTCGAGTTGCTCGGCGACACGAAGAATGTCCTGGCGCTGGCGCGGATCCGCCCAGCGACGATCGAAGTCGGGGAGGAAGCCGGCGAGCCCCTCGATTGCGTAGACTGCCGCCACCTCGAAGCCGGCCCGCGCGACCTCATGGCGCAGCTCGTCCGGACGGTGGAAATACGCCGTCGTGAATGCGCCCATCCGTCCCATCGGGTTGCGGTGCTGTCCGTCCGGAAGCGCTCGCGCGACAATGTCGGCGTGATCGGCTTCCTTGAAGAGGTCCCGGGCCACGCCGTCGAGGGCCGAGGCCCATCTCGAGATCGCAGCGGCGAACAGCAATCCGCCAGGTTTGAGCACGCGCACCGCCTCCGACAGGGCCCGCGCTCGATCCTCAGCGGAGGTGAGATGGTAGAGCGGCCCGAGCATGAGGGCGACGTCAGCGGAGCCCGATTCGAACGGGAGGTTCCGAGCGTCGCCGACGCGACACGTGTTGATCGGTTGAGCCGCGCGAGCGCTTCGCCGTCGTGCTTCCTCGACGAGGCGCTCGACCGGGTCAACGAGGTGAACCGTGTAGCCTTTCTCGGCCATCCACAGCGCGTAGGTGCCGGCGGCGCCGCCGATGTCCAGCACGGTTGCGGGCGGGTTCGGCGCATGGCGCTCGATCAGACGGCGCGTGCGCGCCGCCTCGAGCTGGGACGGGCCGGCGAGCAACCGGTCTTCCTCGGGACGGCGCTCGTAGTATGCCCTGACGGCGGGGTCGATGGTCATGCGATCATAAATCTTTTCGGTCATGCAGTTCACTGAGCCGCTCGTCCGCCTCGATCTCCAGCTCGAGTCGCCGTCGTAGCTGCTCGGCGCGTTCAGACGAGCCAGTCTTGAGATACTCCCTGTAGGCGCGACGTGCCTCGCCCAGCATTTCGTTCAGGTCCTCGACGAGTTCTCCCTCGCCGATTTCGATGGCCTTCATGATGGCGTCACGCAGGCTGCGAATCAGCGCCTCGTGCTCGTCCATCCCGCGAATCTTCCTCTGGCGTCCGTCCATCGGATCACGTCTCCTGGGCTGTGCCTGCGCGATCAGCTCGCGGAAAGCCCGCTCCGCTTCCGCGTCCGAGCGGTCCTTGTACGCCAGCACATCGGGCAGGCGAAGACGACGGTGTGTCCCGACCATCCGAAACGGGATATCACCCTTCTTCAGGAAACCGATCAGGTATGGCCGCGAAACGCTTAACCCTCACTCGACCAGCGCTCCCCGCAGCGCAGCACACGGTACGCTTGGCCGATCCGCTCCGCCTCAGCCACGAAGGGCTCCGGCGACGCGGTGTTGAAAGTGAACATCTCATAGTGCATCGGCATAACCATCCGCGCCCCTATGGCTCGGGCGAGCCGAGCAGCCTCGGGGCCGCTGAGGTTCCCCGCCACCCGCCGCTCGGGGACGTTGCCGTTGATCGGCAGAAGGGCGGCGTCGATCGGCTGCCCGCCGGCGAGCTCCCGCACCCGCTCCTCCATCCCCGAGTACCAGAGCGAGTCGCCGCTGTGGTAGAGCGTCCACGGCCCAAACCGAACGAGGTAGCCCAGGAAACGGCAGCGGCCTTGCTCGTCGCGCTCCACGCTGTTGTGGGCGGCGGCCACCCCCGTAATGCCGAACGGGCCCACCGCTGCGGCCACGCCGTCATCGAGACCCACGGGCAGCGCCGCATCGACATCCAGCCGCTCCGCGACGAAGGCGCGATTCGCCTCGGGCGCCACCAGCCGCATCTCCGGGTTCGCGCGCAGGAGCGGGCCGAGGGTCTCGGCATCCAGATGATCGGTGTGGTTGTGGCTGCTGGTCACCACGTCCGCGAATGCCAGTCGCTCCGGGTCCACGACCCGCGCGGTCATCCGCACGTGCGGCTTATCCGTGCTGGCGTACTTGCGCGTGAGCGAGTCGGACAGATAGGGGTCGAGCAGCAGGTGATGTCCGCGCCACTGCAGCAGAAATCCGCTCTGCCCGAGCCACCAGTGATGGACGCGGTCGGTTCCCTCCGCCTCCCGGCCGGCGCTCGCCACATCTTCCAGAAAGGCATCGTCCTGCAGCACGGGCTGGATCATCTCCATCTCAGCCAACCCCAAGCGCCTCGCGGACCCGGTGCACACCGGCCACCAGGTTGGCCAGCTTCTTCCGCGCGGCCCAGCGGGCGGTCTGGCTCAGGCCACAGTCGGGGGCGAGGGACAGCTGCTCCGCCGGCGCATACCGGAGACATCGCCGCACCCGCTCCATCACATCCTCCACGGTCTCGATGTAGTAGCTCTTCACATCGACGATGCCGACCGCGACGTCCCGACGCCGCGTGATCTCCCCGATGATCTCGAGCTCGCTGAACTCCCGGTTGGCCATCTCCACATGCACCTCGTCGACGTTCATCTCCAGGAAGGACGGGAACAAGGGGGCGTAGTCCCGCCGGCCTACCGGATGTCCCTTGTAGTTGCCGAAGCAGAGATGGGTGGAGAGCCGGCAACGGCCCACCACCGGCTCTACCGTGCGGTTGAAGATGTCTACGAATCGCGCCGGGTCCTCCCGGTGGGCGTAACAGCTCATGGAAGGCTCATCCACCGTGATCTCCCGGCAGCCGGCGTCGACCAACGCCTCCAGCTCCGCCCGGACGATCGGCAATAGCGCCTCGGTGAGGGCGTAGCGGTCGGGATAGGACTCGTTGGGCACGAGGCGGCCGCTCAGGGTATAGGGGCCCGGCACGCTGGCCTTCAGCGTGGGCCCACGCGGGGCTAGCCGCTGGAGCCGGCGGAAATCCTCCACCGCGCCGAGCCCGAGCGGGGCGGTGAGCTCTCCCGTCACCCGGTGCCGCCCGCGCTGATCGTGCGCCGGAGGGCCAAAGCGGCGCGGCGGCGTCGATTCGAGCTCGATCCCCTCCAGGAAGCCGTAGAAGGAGAGATTGAAGTCGAGCCGGGCTTGCTCGCCGTCGGTGATGACGTCCAGGCCGGCCTCCACCTGGTCCCGCACGGCCGCGGCGGCCGCGTCGTCCTGAAGCTCGGCCCGGTCGGCTTCTCCGAAGCGTTCGAGGTGCTCGCTGGCGAGCTCCAGCCAGCTCGGAAAGGGATAACTGCCGATCACGGTGGTTCGGAGAGGACGGTCGTTCATTCTGTACCCTGCTGTTCGCGCTCCTGCTCCTCGTTGCGGCGCTCGAAGGTGGTCGGACGGTCGACCGTCGCCGGGTTCAATTCGGTGACACTACGGTTCGTCCGCCAACTCACGCGCTTCCGGTATGTAAGATCGTTGAGCCAGAAGCCGGTATCTCGCAAGCCCGTCGAATAAAGGCGTGGCACGCTCGATCAAGCCTCGACGTTTCGCATGGAGTACGACGCCGAGCGTACCACGAACCTCCAGCCCTCGAGCACGCGCGAGGCTCCAGGCCGAAACTGGTATGATGTCGTGACAAAAGGGAACCCGCACCCGCGTCCCCGACGAGACCCGACAGGCATCGCACGTCGCTCCGGCGTTCGGGCACGTGTTAGGCGCCGAGCACGGGACTCTCGGCGAGCGCGTTCTCGCCGCCTGGCGCCGCGCGGAGCCACTCGGCTCGGGCACGCCATACGAGCCATAACGCGCCTGGCTATCGCTCAATTTTTGCGTTATTTTGCGCGATAGATGCAGTGTCTATCACTCATGAAATGGAATTGGAAGCAGCCCGACTGGCCGCGGTTTTCCTGGTCCAGCCAACGTCTGGCGAAGGCAGAGGAGCGGTTCCTCGTGGGTGGCGGCGTCGTGCTCGGGGCGATGCGGCACCTCGATGGCGAGAGCCGCGCCCGGCTCGTCGTCGACGAGATGAGCGAAGACGCGGTGACGAGCTCCGAGATCGAAGGAGAGGTGCTCGACCGCGAAAGCGTGCAGTCGTCGATTCGCCGCCAGCTCGGGCTCGCGACGGATGCCCGGCGTGTCTCTCCCGCCGAGCAGGGGATCGCCGAGATGGTGGTGGACCTCTACCGCGGGTTCAACCGCACGCTCGACGAGGAGACGCTCTGCACATGGCACGGAATGTTGATGTCGGGGCGGCGCGATTTGCGCGACGTCGGGCGCTACCGTACTGGCCGGGACCCGATGCGGGTGGTTTCGGGGAAGATGCACGACCCGAAGGTGCACTTCGAAGCGCCGCCGTCGACAAAAGTTGCGGGAGAGATGGCGGCGTTCGTCGAATGGTTCAACCGGACCGGGCCGGCCGGCTCGGAGCCGCTCCCGGCGCTCACGCGGGCAGGAATCGCACACCTCTACTTCGAGTCGATTCATCCGTTCGAGGATGGCAACGGCAGGATCGGGCGGGCGATTTCGGAGAAGGCCCTCGCCCAGGGCATCGGCGGCCCGACGTTCACCGCGCTCGCGACGACGATACTCTCGCACCGCCGCGCTTACTACGCCACCCTCGAGGCGAGCAACAAAGGAAACGAGATCGACGATTGGCTCGCATGGTTCGCGGGGATCGCGCTCGAAGCACAGCAGCGTACGAGCGCGCAGGTCGAGTTCCTCATCGACAAGGCGAACCTGCTCGACCGAGTGCATGATGCGCTGAACGAACGGCAGCTGGCCGTGTTGACGAGGATGCTCCGGGAAGGCCCGGAGGGATTCAAGGGAGGATTGAGCGCGAAGAACTACATAGCCATCGCCAAGACTTCACCCGCAACCGCGACGCGCGATCTGGCGGACCTCGTCGATAAGGGCGCGCTCCGGCGCACCGGCGAGCGCCGGTACACGCGCTACCACCTGACCATCCCGCTTCGGCCCGTCTCGCCCGTGACGATCGATCACGCCGGCAACGTCGTGGTCGCAAGGCGGAAGTAGGGCCGGCCGCCCGGGGCTGCACGAGGCGTGCGACGACGCTCGCCGCGAAGCACAACGTCGTCTCGAAGAGCGCGCGCGCGTCGTTCCTGGCTTCTGTCGCCCTCGAACACGTCGCTCACGGCGGACAACAGGCAAGTAACAACTTGCCTATCAAGGGGCAACGATGCGTTGTGATCGCTGCCCAGGTCGCGCGCAGGGCACGGCCGCTTGACAACGAAATGGCAGCTGCCGCGCCGGTTGCGGGCGGACGGGGAACCTCCCCGGACGCACGACTCGCCGCGCCCTCGGCACGTTTCGCCGCACTGCGATTAACGGAGGCTCGCTCGAGCCTTAGAATACTTAGCCAACCTTCAGCAGGAACGGTGTTCGTGAAGCTCACGGTGA
>JBOHRM010000391.1:0-5083 GCA_050732715.1 Longimicrobiales bacterium | reverse complement strand
TGATGGTCGCCGCCTGCCGGAATGACAAGGCGACGACTCTCGCGAACGCGACCGGTTCAAGGGCGCTCGCGTGCGCATGCGCATGCGCGCGTGCCTGCGGACCTGAGATGGGGTCCTATGTCCTATGTCCTAGGTCCTGTGTCAGGGTATAGTCCTTGCCCTCCGTCATGGCTCGATGACGGAGGATCACCGCAATCCGGCCAGCGATCGCCGCAAGAAACGGGACCGGCGTCGGGCGGATCGTGACCGGCGTGAGGGTTTGCCGCCCGTGATGAACGATCGGCGAACTCGCTTCTCGATCGTCTACTTCCTGGTCGTGCTGGCGGTGCTGTTCGGCCTGAACTACGTGCTCGCCCGCCGTGACACCCGGCAGATCTCGTACAGCGAGCTGAAGCGCCGGATCGAGGCGGGTCAGGTCGAGCATGTCATGATCGGTCAGGAGCAGATCCGCGCGGTCGTGACGGACAGCGCCCGCGAGGCGGGCGCGCGGCCGGAGATCTGGACCGCGATCCGCGTCGACACCGACGAGTCTTTGGTGCCGCTGCTCGAGTCCCGCGGTGTGACTTACGAGGGCGTGACCGAAGGTTGGCTCGGCCGATCGCTCGGCTGGCTGCTGCCCGTGGGCTTGCTCGTCCTGTTCTGGATCTGGATGCTGCGCAGGATCAACCCCGCGCAGGGCGTGATGACCGTAGGCCGCAACCGTGCCCGCATCATGGGCGAGGAGGGCACAGGCGTGACGTTCGCGGACGTGGCGGGCGCCGACGAGGCGAAGCAGGAGTTGGTCGAGGTCGTCGAGTTCTTACAAACGCCCGAGAAGTTCGCGCGTCTCGGCGCTCGGCTGCCGAAAGGCGTGCTGGTGGTCGGCCCGCCGGGTACGGGCAAGACGCTGCTGGCGCGCGCGGTCGCCGGCGAGGCTGGTGTCACGTTCTTCTCGATCAGCGGCTCCGAGTTCGTCGAGATGTTCGTCGGCGTGGGCGCTTCGAGGGTACGCGACCTCTTCGAGCAGGCGAAGCGGAACGCGCCGTGTATCGTCTTCATCGATGAGCTCGATGCGCTGGGCAAGACGCGCGGCGCGGCCGGTACGCCGGGCGGCGGTCATGACGAACGGGAGCAGACACTGAACCAGCTGTTGGTCGAAATGGACGGATTCGATCCCCGCCGTGGGGTGATCATCATGGCCGCGACGAACCGTCCGGAAATCCTCGACCAGGCGTTGCTGCGGCCTGGGCGTTTCGACCGCCAGGTCGTGGTCGATCGGCCCGATATGCAAGGCCGGCTCGCGATCTTGGATGTACACGCGCGTGCGATCCGGCTCGCACCGGATGTCGACCTCGAGTCCGTCGCCCGACGCACGCCGGGGTTCGTCGGCGCGGACCTCGCGAACCTGCTGAACGAGGCGGCGCTTCTCGGGGCGCGACGCGAACGCGACGACGTAAGCGATGCCGAGATCGAGGAGGCGATCGACCGCGTGATCGCGGGGCTCGAGAAGCGGAATCGGCTCGTCAACGACCGCGAGCGCGAGATCGTGGCAACCCACGAGGCTGGTCACGCGCTCGTGGCCGAACGCGTGCCTCACGCCGATCCGGTACACAAGATCTCGATCATCCCTCGAGGAGTTGCGGCCCTCGGCTTCACGCAGCAGGTTCCGGGCGACGAGCGGTACGTGATGCAGCGTCAGGAGCTGGACGACCGGCTGACCGTGCTGCTCGCGGGCCGCGCCGCCGAGGAGATCGTATTCGGCGAGATCTCGACCGGTGCGGGCAACGACCTCGAGCGAGCCACCGATCTGGCCCGGCGTATGGTCACCGAGCTCGGGATGTCCGAGAAGGTCGGGCCGGTGACACTGCACCGCCGGCCGACTACCATGCTACAGGTCCAGGAACAGACGATGAACGGCCGAGGGGACTACAGCGAGGCCACAGCGCAGACGATCGACGCCGAGGTCCGCCGCCTGCTGGTCGATGCGTACGACCGCGCGCGCGCCATCCTGCTCGACGATCGCGCGATCCTCGACGAGCTCGCGCGCCGCGTCCTCGACAAGGAGGTCGTCGACCGCGCGGAGCTGCAGGAGCTGATGGGCATCGCGCCTGAACGGCCGCGCGGCGAACGGCCCGAGGTCGGTCACGCACCGGCCCCACCCGGCGAGGCCGCCGAGGCCGCAGACTGACACCCATGCCAGACAGGGTACAGGCGGCTGACCCTTTCGACCTCGCCGGCGCGATATCCGCATTCGGCGACTCCGACCGCGCCCGCGACTTCGCCGAATTCCTCGCGCGCCACCGCAACGAAGAGCACGTCGTCGCACTCCAGGATTTCCCGGACCCCGACGCGATCGCCGCCGGCCACGCCTACCGCATGCTCGCCGAGCCGTTCGGCATCAAGGCCGACATCCTATATGACGGCCGCATCAGCCACCAGGAGAACCTCGCGCTGGTGCACGTGCTCGACCTCGAACTGACTCGATACAGCGAGACCATGCCTCTCGATCGGTACGACGGCGCGGTCTACGTCGACAACCAGGGCACCACGACGCGCCTCACCGACCGCCTCGAGAAGGCCGGCGTCGACGCGATCGCCGTGATCGACCACCACTCGCCGCAGGCGCTGCTCAAGCCCGAGTTCTCCGACATCCGGCCCGTCGGCGCGGCCGCCACGATCTTCGCGGAGTATCTGCGCAGCGGTCTGATCCTCGAGCTCGACACGGAGAACGAAAAGCACATGGGCCTCGCCACCGCGCTCATGCACGCACTGCGCAGCGAGACGAACGGCTTCATCCGCGCAGGACCGGAGGAGTACGCCGCCGGCGCTTACCTGAGCCGATTCCAGGACCCGCAGCTCGTCGAGAAAATCCTGCACGTGCAGCGCTCACGCGGGACGATGGATGTGATCCGCGTCGCGCTGACCGACCGGCGCGTCATCGGCGGCTACTCGATCGCCGGTGTCGGCTATCTGAGGACCGCGGACCGGGACGCGATCCCCCAGGCCACCGACTTCCTGCTCACCGAGGAGAACGTCGCCACGGCGATCGTCTACGGCATCCTGATCGGCGAGGGCGATCGCGAAGTCGTGGTCGGCAGTGTGCGCACATCCCGGCTCACCATGGACGTCGACCAGTTCCTCAAGGCGGCACTAGGCAGCGACGCGCGCGGGCGCTACTACGGCGGCGGCCGCAGCCGGGCGGGCGGGTTCGAGATACCGACGGGGTTCCTCGAAGGCACCACGGACCCGGAACAGATGCGGCTCAAATGGGAAGCGTTCAACCAACAGATCCGCGCGAGGCTGCTGAAAGCGGCAGGGCTCCAAGAAGAAGGCGACGACGAACCGGACCGCTCACGCTCCGCGCCTCAGCCGGGCTGACCGGCGCGGGGCGGCCGTGAATTTCGGACTCGAAGTCAAAATCGAAATAGTCAATCGATGGCGCTGTTGCGCCACCAGCGATCCCCTGAAACGGGGCGGCGGCGGGGAACCCGCAACCCGCAACCCACCAACTCGCAACCCGTTTCTACTCAGTGACCAGCACCCATTCGCACACGTCATCGCCCCGTGCGAGGCAGCGTTCGTGGTGCAGAACGCGCGCCGCGCCCGTATAGAGCAGGATCAGCTCTTCGAGCGCGCCCGTGTACAGTACACACGCGATCGGGTCGAGCCGCGCGGCGATCGAGCCGGGGAGGCGCAGGACGAACGGCTTGCCGTGCAACCGCGGCCGGCCGTTGCCGGCGATGCCGCGCAACATGTTGCGCGCGGCGCGACGGACGGGCCCGAGGGCGAACGGCCCGCGCATCACGCGCAGCATCGACGACCTGACCCTGGACAGGCGCTCGTAGTGGAACCGGGCTACTTGCCTACCGGCATCGCGCAGGATCGCCTCCGCGTCGGGCCGGCGTAGCACCAACCGGAGCAGGTTGCTCAAGTCCGAGACGGGCACCTTGCGGCCGGCGAGATGGGCCTTCTCGTACCTCTCGATCTGCGAGAGGACCACGCCCTTGAGCCCGAGCCGGCGTGGCAAGCTGACCGCCAGGTCCTCATCCTCGAGGACCTCGCCGGGGTGATCGTGCGCGCGCACGGCCTCGAGCAACGCCAGCGCGACAGCCGCGTCGACAACGCCGTGTTCCCGGTTCTCTGTTTGGACGGTAGCGGTCATGCTCTCGTAGGTCGCTGCGCGGCCGGCCCATGCTGAGAGCCTGGACCAATTTGGCGGATCCCGAGAGGCCGCGCAATTCGGGACGGCAGGGCGGGCATGGGGGGCCGGAAGACCGGAACGGCGGCGAAGGCACGGGTGGCGGGTGCTGGTCTCGCCCGCTGGCGGCCTTCGTCGTGCGGCCTACATCCTGCAACATGACCCCGGCTGGCGTGGATCATCGCGTCGAGGAGGGTCCGATCATGGTCGAGGAAAGCTGCGTTTTCTGCCGCATCATCGGCGGCGAGGAGATGGTGAGCCTGGTCTACGAGGATGATCGCGCCCTCGCGTTTCTGGACATCCAGCCGATGAGCACGGGTCATACGCTTGTGGTGCCGAAGCCGCACCATGAGACGCTCTTCGACCTGCCCGATGATCTCGCGCTCCATTGCATCTCGGTCGCCCGGCAGATCGCGCCGGGCATCCGCGCCGCCACAGGCGCCGAGTCGATCAACGTGTTCAGCCCGAACGGCCACGCCGGCGGTCAGGATGTCCCGCACTTCCATTGGCACCTGATCCCAGTGCACGATGGCGAGACGTTCGCGCTCCAGATGCCCGCGAAGGACGCGCTCATACCGATGCGCTCCGAGCTCGACGTCACGGCAGCGCGGATCAGCCGGGCAATACAGAACGGAAAATGATGAATGATGAATGATGAATGATGAATAATTTCGCATTCATCATTCATCATTCCGCATTCATTGCTCGGGGCCTATCTTCCAGAACGTGCGACGCTATCCTGGGATCGACCCGCCAGAGTATGCCGCCTGGCGCGCGGACGCGGCGGTGGTGCGTGCGTTCCGCGAACAGGTGCGCGCGGAGCCCGAGCGCCGCGCCGTCATCGATTCGCTCGACCAGGATTTCCTGATCGCGCTGTACGAGGGTATGGTCCGTTTCCGGTTGCAT
>JBOHRM010000390.1:0-7338 GCA_050732715.1 Longimicrobiales bacterium | reverse complement strand
CTGGCGGAGGGCGGCATCCCGTGCGCCGAGATCACGTTCCGCACGGACGCCGCCGTCGAGTCGCTGCGGCGCATTGCGGCCGAGCGGCCCGAGGTGCTCGCGGGTGCGGGCACCGTGCTCACCCCGGTGCAAGCCGCGCAGGCCCGTGAGGCGGGCGCGCGATTCATCGTCTCTCCCGGGTTCAACCCCGCCGTCGTCGACGATTGCCTCGCGCACGACGTTCCCGTGTTCCCGGGCGTGTGCACGCCGACCGAGATCGAGATGGCGCTCGGCAAGGGTCTCCGTGTCCTGAAGTTCTTTCCCGCCGAGCCGATCGGCGGGCTGCCGTACCTCAAGGCGATCGCGGCGCCGTACGCAGGCGTCGAGTTCATCCCGACCGGCGGCATCACCGCGCAGCACCTGGGCGCTTACCTCGCGTTTGAGCCGGTGATCGCGTGCGGCGGGTCGTGGATGGCGTCGGCCGCATGGATCCGGGCCGGCGAGTTCGCCCGCATTCGTGCTCACACCGAGAACGCCGTCAGCGTCGCTAAGGGGCGGCCGCCGGTCCGAGCTGTCTGACAAGACTCGCTGGCAGATGCCATTGCGCGATTGGTTGGGAATTCTCTTGCAAAGACGCCAAGTTCGCGAAGGTGCCGCCAAGCCGGCTCTTGGCAGATTCTTGGCGGGCTTGGCGTCTTGGCGCGAGCATTCCTTACCGGCCCATCCGTTTCATCCAGCGCAGGTGGCGCGGGCAGCACTTCGGTACGACGAGTTGAGGGTCCGATGGTGTCGGCTTTGAGCTCGACCGTGAGTGACCAAATTCAACGAAGGGATCGGATGTCTGAAACGATCACGAAGCGAGTCGTCACGTTCGGCGAGGTGATGCTGCGCCTGAAGTCTCCGGGGTTCGAGCGGCTATTCCAGACGCCCGTGCTCGAGGCAACGTTCGGCGGTGCGGAAGCGAACGTCGCCGTATCGCTCGCGAACTATGGCCTGACGGCGTCGTTCGTGACCGCGCTGCCGGCCGGCAACGCCGTCGCAGAAGCGTGTCTCGCGCAGTTGCGCGGCTTCGGCGTGGACACGCGCTTCGTCCGGCGGCAAGGCGAGCGCATCGGCATCTACTTCGTCGAAGGCGGCGCGAACCAACGTCCATCGAAGGTGACCTATGATCGCGCCGGCTCCGCGATCGCGACCGCAGCGCCCCGAGACTTCGACTGGGACGCAATCCTCGACGGCGCGACGTGGCTCCACATCAGCGGCGTCACACCCGCGATCAGCGCGACCGCCGCCGATCTCTCGATCGAGGCCGCCCGCCGCGCGAGAGACCAAGGCGTGACCGTCTCGATAGACTACAACTATCGCAAGAATCTCTGGAAGTACGGCCGCACCGCGCCCGAGGTCATGCCCGAGCTCGTGCGGTGCGCGCACGTCGGCATCGCGAACGAGGAGGACTGCCAAAAAGCGCTCGGCATCGCCGCCGACGCAGACGTGCACGGCGGCGAGCTCGACCCCGACCGATACCGCGACCTCGCCGAGCGTGTTCTCGACACGTTCCCCAACCTCGAGCGTCAGGCGATCACACTACGCGAGAGCCGCAGCGCAGACGTCAACGGCTGGTCCGCCGTACTGCACAACCGTGACGATTTCCTGCACAGCAAGCACTACGAGATCACCGACATCGTCGACCGCGTCGGCGCAGGCGACGGGTTCGCCAGCGGTCTGATCTACGGACTCCTCACATACGATGATGACGCGCGCGCCCTCGAGTTCGCGACCGCCGCGTCGTGCCTCAAGCACTCGATCCCCGGCGACTACAACCGCGTATCCGTGTCCGAGGTCGAAGCGCTCGTAAAGGGTGGCGGCAGCGGCCGCGTTCAGCGCTGAGACCCTTGGCGCCGCCGCCGGCTCCGCACGTACGCCAACAAAACCGCGCTGATACGGCTCTGGTAACCGGGACCCTCGCGCTTGAAAAACTCGATGACCTCCGGCTCCAGGCGAATCGATACCGGGACCTTCCGCTCACCGGAAGGAAAAACCAACTCCGCGTTCGCCATGGGAGCGGGTTCATGCCGGTCATACCTTGCCGTTGGCGGTCAGGCGTCGGATGCTGTTGGCCGTGAATTCGGCGACCGCCAACGGGTGAATCGTCTGGGGCGGATCGCGGAACGAAGACGGATCTGGACGAGGTTTGATCAGAGATGAAGTACAGCCGACGCGCCGCCACGGTCTTCTTGTTCATCGGATCCTCATTGGGGATCGCGAGCGTCGCCGCGCCGCGCGCACGGGAGGTTCAGGGAGGCGGAGGCGCGGACGCCGTTGCAGGTCGGGCAACGCTGGTGAACGGCGATGCTGCCCAGTCAGTTCCTCATGCCGCCGACCCGGCGCCAGCGACGGCTGAAACCCGGGGAGCGGCGGGGCAACTCGCAACTCGGAACTCGCACCTCGCACCCCGTTTCTCCGTCTATGACGTCAAAGACTTCGGCGCCCGAGGCGACGGCCGCACGCTCGACACGAACGCGATCAATCGGGCCATCGAGGCGGCGGCCGAAGCGGGCGGCGGCACGGTTCTCTTCCTTGCCGGCGTATACCCGAGCTTCTCGATCCATTTGAGGAGCCACGTTTCGTTGTACATCGGTGAGGGCGCGACACTGCTCGCGGCCACGCCGGCCGAGGGTGTGGGCGGCTACGATCCGCCGGAGCCGGGACCTGCCAGCGCGTACCAGGACTTCGGGCACAGCCATTGGCAGAACAGCCTGATGTGGGGGATCGGCGTCGAGAACGTCTCGATCCTCGGACCCGGCCTGATCGATGGTGAAGGCCTGTGGCGCGGCCTCGAGCCGCCGCTCGGCCCCGCGCCGGGACCGGACCCCGGCAACAAGGCGATCAGCCTCAAGCTCTCTCGCAACATCCGGATCCGTGACATATCGATCCTGAACGGCGGCCATTTCGCGATCCTCGCGACGGGCGTCGACAACCTCACGATTGACAACGTCCGCATCGACACGAACCGGGACGGCATCAACATCGACGCGTGCCGCAACGTCCGCATCTCGAACACGAGCGTGAATTCGCCGAATGACGATGCGATCGTGCTGAAGAGCTCGTTCGCGCTCGACGGTCCGCGGTTCACCGAGAACGTGACCATCACGAACAGCGCCGTCAGCGGCTACGCCATCGGCACGTTGCTCGATGGCACCTACCAGCGCACCGTCACGCACGCGCCCGACCGGGACGGCCCCACGGGCCGGATCAAGTTCGGCACCGAGTCGAACGCCGGCTTCAGGAACATCACGATCTCGAACGTCGTGTTCGATCGTTCGCGCGGGCTCGCGCTCGAGACCGTTGACGGCGGCCTACTCGAGGACATCACCATCACGAACATCACGATGCGCGAGGTCTCGAACGCGCCGATCTTTCTGCGGCTCGGCAGTCGCATGCGCGGCCCCGAAGGCACGCCGGTCGGCAAGCTGCGGCGCGTCACGATCAGCAACGTCGTGGTATACGATGCGGATCCCCGTTACGCCTCGATCATCAGCGGCATCCCCGGCCACCCGATCGAGGACATCGAGCTCAGCGACATCCGCATCTTCTACCGCGGCGGCTTGACGCTCGATGATGTTGCCCGCCAGCCCGCCGACCTCGTCAACTCCTTCTTCTTCCGCGGCGAGGATGCCGGCCCGCGAGACCCGTGGCAGACGCCTGAACGCGCGGACGCGTATCCCGAGACCAGCATGTTCGGCATCATCCCCGCGTACGGCTTCTTCATTCGCCACGCGGACGGCATCGAGCTGAACAACGTCGAGGTCGGTTTCATGGCGGAGGACCGGCGCCCCGCGTTCGTGATCCAGTCCGCACGCGACATCGAGCTGCACAACGTGGACGCGCAGACCGCGGTGGACGTCCCCTCCTTTGTGCTCGTGAACGTCGATGACTTTCGGGCGTACCATACGCGTCCGTTCGGCGACGTGCATCTCGAGCACGTCGACCGGCGCGAGTTCTGACGCATCGAACAGTAGCGAGATGACAGCTTCACGCCTCGGAGCGAGCGAGAGAAAGTGTACGGCGTGAACGAGCGACTACGCGAGATTCAGCGACGCCGCACGTTCGCGATCATCAGCCACCCCGATGCGGGTAAGACCACGCTGACGGAGAAGCTCCTGCTCTACGGCGGCGCAATCCACCTCGCCGGATCGGTGAAGGCGCGGCGCGCGGCGCGGCACGCGACGTCGGACTGGATGAAGCTCGAGCAGGAGCGCGGCATCTCGATCACGTCGAGCGTCCTACAGTTCGAGTGGGAAGGCCACCAGCTGAATCTGCTCGACACGCCCGGGCACCAGGACTTCTCGGAGGACACGTACCGCACGCTCGTCGCCGCGGACAGCGCGGTCATGCTGCTCGACAACCGCAAGGGCGTCGAGGAGCAGACCCGCAAGCTGTTCAGCGTTTGCCACCGCCGGCGGATGCCGATGTTCGTGTTCGTGAACAAGTGCGACCGCCCGGGCGAGTCTCCGCTGAAGCTGTTGGACGACGTCGAGTCCGACCTCGGGCTGGCTTGCTACGCCGTGACGTGGCCGGTCATGGACAACGGCCATCTGGTCGGCGTCTACGACCGGCTGACCGGCATCGCGCACCTCTTCGAGCGCGACGGCCATCACGGTCAGAGACGCGCGGCCGTTCGCGTGGCGCGGCTGGACTCGGCCGACGCGCGCGACCTGCTCGGCGCAGCGGCGCACGACGGTCTCGCGAACGACATCGAGCTCCTCGACGCCGCGGGCGCGACGTTCGACGAGCGCACTGCGGCGCAAGCACGTCGACAAGGGCCTCCGACATCTCTCGGAGGAGGGCGCCGTTCAGGTCTTCTACGCCGCGACGAACGCCGAGCCGCAGCCGCTGGTCGGAGCCGTCGGTCGGCTCCAATTCGACGTGCTACTCCATCGCCTGGCGCACGAGTACGGCGTCGCGGCGAAGCTCCAGATGCTCGGCTGGCAGCACGCCCGCTGGGTGACTGGACCCGAAAACGAGATCCATCGTGTCGCCGACGGTGCCACCCGCATTCTGGTCTATGACGCCAATCACAACCCGCTGATCCTCTTCGATTCCGATTGGACGCTGCGACACACGCTCGACAAACACACGCGGGGATCATGTTCCACGACGTGGCGCCTTGACGCGCAGGAACCGGTGCCCGCGAACCGCGTTCGCATGCGGCTACGCCGATCAGCCGCACTTCACGCGCGAGTTCACCGAGCTCGCAGGACTGTCACGCGACGTCTATCGACGGCGGCACGCCGATGTCACATTCGTTCAAGACGAACCTTGAATGCCGTGTTATACTGCCTCCAAGGCATAACGGAACCGCGATTTGCAAGGGAACCCACAATGAAGAAGTTGACGCCCGTGCTGTTCGTGGAGGAGATCGAGCCGGTGCTCCCGTTCTGGATCGAGCGCCTGGGATTCGAAAAGACCGCGGAGGTCCCCGAGGACGACCGGCTCGGTTTCGTCATTTTGAGAAAAGGCGAGGTCGAGGTCATGTACCAGACGCGAGAGAGCGTTGCGAAGGACGTGCCTCCGCTCGCCAACGACCCTCTGGGCGGCACACACCTGTTCATCGAGGTGGACGACCTCGATGCCGTCGAGAGCGCGCTCGACGGCGTCATGCCCATCGTGCCGCGGCGCAAGACGTTCTACGGCGCCGACGAGCTGATCCTGCGCGAGCCCGCCGGGAATGTCGTGACCTTCGCGCAGTTCGGCACGTGACGCCGCGCGCCGCGCACGCGAAACCCCCGAGCTTCGGACGTGGCCGAGACATCTGCAAAAATGACGCGGCCAACCCGATACTCGATGCGGGTCGGACAGGTCTGTGACGAGTTATCCGGAAATGGTGCGGCAAACTCGTCACTCGATGCGGGTCGGAAAGGTCTGTGACGAGTTGTCCGGAAATGGTGCGGCAAACTCGTCACGCGTCGTTTCTGGGCGCATCGGATGTCGAGTTTTCGACAAGCTGGCGACGAGCCTCGGCGACGCCAGACCCTCGCTCTCTCGAAGGCCGTTTGCCGCTGGCTCGTGAGTGTGGCCCGGCAACCGACTCGGGGGGTGTACGTTACGTTATTTCGGGATTCAGCGGGCGCCGAGTCCCGCGAGCGCGGCCTTGATGAGCGCGACGCCGCTCAGGTCTACCTGATCGTCGAGCACCCTGCGGACGGCGGCGGTCGCGTCGGCGGCGGTGTAGCCGAGCGCGACCAGCGCGGCGACGGCTTCTTCGGCAGCGCGGTGCCCCGTCGTTTCGGGTGTGGCGGCGAGCGCGAGGTCGTGCAGTCGATCGGCGAGCTCGAGGACCAGGCGCTCGGCCTTCTTCGTACCGAGGCCCGGAATCTGGCGCAGCGCGGCGATGTTCTTCTCGAGGACGGCGCGCACGAGCCGGTCCGGCGGCAGCGTGGAAAGCATGTTGAGCGCGAGCCGCGGCCCGACACCGGACGCGGTGAGCAGGCGAGCGAACAGCACCCGCTCACGGTCATCGATGAAGCCGTAGAGCGTCTGCTCGTCCTGGCGCACGATCTGGACCGTGCGCAGCTCGATCATCCCGCCTTCGCGCGGCAGCTGCTCGTAGACGGTCAACGGGATCGCCAGCTCGTAGGCGACGCCGGCGGCGGTCATCACCTCGACCACGCCGATGTCACGGCGCAGCAACGTGCCCTGTACGCGGCTGATCATCGCAACGTCGCGGTGGCGGCGAGGCGCGCGCTCAGCGAGCCCGCGTGGCAGTGGCAGAGCGCGACGGCGACGGCGTCCGCGGCGTCGGCAGGCCGCGGCGGCGTCTTCAGGCGGAGCAGCTGCTGGATCATGTATTGGACCTGATCTTTGGTGGCGCGGCCGGTCCCGACGACTGCGTTCTTGACCGCCGCGGGCGAGTACTCGGCCACGGGCAGGCCGCGCATGCTCGCGGCGAGCATCACGGCCCCACGCGCCTGGCCGAGCACGACCGTCGAGCGGACGTTGCGGGCATAGAACACCCCTTCAATGGCAACGGTGGACGGCGCGTGCCGCTCGAGCACGTCGAGCACGCCTTCGTAGATGCAGCGGAGCCGGTCCGGCAACGGTTCGCCCGGGTCCGTACGCACGACGCCGCACTCGCGAAGCGACACGGCGCCGCCGCTCGCGCGAGCGACGACGCCGTAGCCCGTCGTTGCGGCACCCGGATCGACGCCGAGCACGATCACGGTGCGGTCACGGGGTGACCTAGTCGCGTGGCGTGTGGTCACGCGTCGGCTTCCGCGAAGGCACCCTCGTCGATGTCCGCGTTCGTGTAAACCTTCTGAACGTCGTCCAGCTCATCCAGCGCGTCGAGCAGCCGGACCAGCC
>JBOHRM010000389.1:0-1509 GCA_050732715.1 Longimicrobiales bacterium | reverse complement strand
GACCGCGCCTGGACGCACGAGCTCGTGTACGGCACGATCCGGCTGCGCGGGCGGTTCGACCATATGCTCGGCCAGCTCGTGCACCAGCCGCTCGCCGCGCTCGATCCCAACGTGCTCGACACGCTGCGCCTCGGCGCGTATCAGCTTCTCGAGATGGGCGGGGTCCCCGAGTACGCCGCGGTCTCGCAATCCGTCGATCTCGCCAAGGCGACGAGCGGGCAGGGTGCGGGCCGTCTCGTGAACGGCGTGCTCCAGTCGCTGCGCCGCCGTCATGACGCGATCACGTTCCCGCGCTTCGACGAGGACCCGCTCGCGAACCTCGAGACATGGGGCTCGCACCCGCGCTGGTTGCTCGAACGTTGGAGCGGACGGTTCGGCATGTCGGAGACGCGCCGGCTCGTCGAGGCGAACAACACTCGGCCGGAGCTGTATCTGTGCCCGGTCGGCGTGACCGCCGAAGCTGCTGGCGGCGCTCTCGAGGCGGCGGGAATCGCGGTCGAGCCCGTTGCGGGCGTCCCCGGCTCGCTGCAAGTGACCCGCGGGGCGGCCGTCCAGTCTATTCTCTCGATGGCGCCCTGCGTAATTCAGGATCCCGCCGCGACGCTGGTGGTCTCCGTGGCAGCGGCGGACCAGCCGGGCGCCCGGGTCGCGGACCTGACGGCGGCGCCGGGTGGCAAGGCTCTGGCGCTCGCGGGCGGAACGGGCCAAACTTTGCCGCGTTATGTGTTTGCGTGCGATGTCTCGTACCCGCGCGTGCTACGGTTGCGCGAGAACGCACGCCGAATCGGCGGTGTGCCCATCGGTATTGTCGTCGCCGATGCGCGACGGCCACCGCTCCGTGACGCCGATCACGACGTGGTCCTGGTCGATGCGCCGTGCACCGGCACGGGTACGTTGCGCCGTCATCCGGACGGGCGATGGCGGCTCGATCCTGATGATCTGCGTGCGCTCGTGCGGCTCCAACGCGAGCTGCTGGGCGCCGCGGCGCCGCTCGTGCGGCCCGGCGGCACGCTCGTTTACGCCACCTGCTCGCTCGAGCCCGAGGAGAACGAAGAACAGGTGCAGGGCTTTCTTGCCGACGAATCCGGCTTCGTCGAGGAATCCGTGAGCAACGTCGACCCGCGCTTTATCGATGAGCAGGGGCGGCTGCGTGTGCTGCCGCAGCAGACGGGCTTCGACGGCGCATTCGCGGCAAGGTTGAGAAGGCGCTGACCATGCTCGGCGATTCGGTGAGGCGTCGCTTGCCCGCACCCCGGCCCTGGCGCCGGCTGGGGCGCGATGAGCCACCGGGCGACAGGCGGATCCGCTGGCGGTTCTGGCTTCCGGCCCTCGCGTCCGCGCTCGCCCTGCCGTTCGCCATCGGCTACGCGGTCGCCGTTCTCGTGGTGTTTCCGCCGCGCGAGGTTCGCGGCGCCGGCATCGAGGTGCCGCGGCTGATCGGCCTCGATGTTAGCCGTGCCGAGGCCGACGCCCGGGCGGCCGGCCTGGGTGACCTCGAGATCTCTCGAC
>JBOHRM010000388.1:0-5451 GCA_050732715.1 Longimicrobiales bacterium | reverse complement strand
CCCACGCATCGGGCACGGTGGCAAATGCGGTGCGCGGGCGGGCGGGATCGGCCGTCGAATGCCACGCGGGGCCAGGCTCGGGAAAGAGCCACACGGACTGCTGGCCGGAATCGAGCTTCAGCCGGCGCACGCTCGGCACGTCCGCGGCGCGCCTCTCGACCTCCCAGAGCAGCAGCCGGCGGCTCTCGCGATCGTGGATGACCACCGCGACCGACGCGGCGCGAAATATCGACAGCAGCCGGCGCGCCACTGCGACCACCGAACCACCCACGCCGGCCGTGACGCCGGGCTGCCGCATCACGTCGGCGATGGCGGCCAGCTCGGCGCGCGATTCCTTCTGCTGCCGCGCGAGATACCCGAGCAGGACGCCGGTGAGCAACAGATACCCACCGCGGATGATCGTGCGATTCAGCTCGAACGTCATCGGCGTGAACCAGGTGCTGTTCCACGGACTGGCGGCCGCGACAGCGGTCTCGACCAGAAACACCGCGAACGTCAGGAGCGCAGTGCCCACCGTTTCCCGCAATCCCCAGCGGTACGCCGCCGCGAGCACGACGAACAGGACGAAGAGGAAGAACGGACTGACCGGTCCTTCGCTGACGAACGTCAGCACCGAGGTCCAGAGAATGTCGACACCGTGCAGGAGGTGGGCGTGCCGCGGCGTCAGACGGACGCCGCCGTGCACGTACGCCAGCACCCCGAGGCTGTAGAGCGCATACGCCAGGAGCACGCCGTAGGTGACTTCCCGAAGCCGCGTCGGTTCCGTCGGGTCCAGATAGATGGCCGCCAGGCCCGTCACCGTCAGGAAGGCGCGGCCGACGGCGAGCACACGTTCGACCTCGCCGGCCGGCTGGCCGGCCGAGCGGTACTCGCACAGGAACGGCGACCCGAAACGCACGGCAGCGTAGTGTATGTAAAAAAGGCCGGCGCGTTCGCGCCGGCCCTTTGGAACCCGGAACCCGGAACCCGGAACCCGGAACCCGGAACCCGGAACTCGAAACAAGGACCCGCAGCCATAAATGACAACCGTTCGATTCCAGCCGACGCCGAACCCGAACGCGGGGAAATTCGTCGTGAGCCGTCCCGTGGTCGACGGTAAGGCATCGAAGTCGTTCTATAGCGCCGAGCAAGCCGCGGCGGAGCCGGTCGCGGCGGCGCTCTTCGGTGTCGCGGGCGTGCAGAGTCTGTTCATGGCGGATGACTTCATCACCGTGACGAAAGCGCCGGACGTAGACTGGCAGCAGTTGGTGCCCGAGGTGTACGCGGCGATCGAGAAGAACATGTAGATGAGCGTTTACGAGACGAGACGTCATCGCGTGATGGAGCGGTTGGGGAGCGATGGCGCGCTCGTCGTGGCGGCGTCGCCCGAGCTGCGCGTCGGGCTCGATGTCGAGTTGCGTTACGCCGTCGATCCCGACCTGTTCTATCTCACCGGCTGCACGGAGCCTGAAGCCGTGCTCGTGCTCTGCCCCGCGTGCGGTGAATCGCCGTTCACGCTGTTCGTCCGCCCGCGCAACGCCGAACGCGAGTTGTGGACCGGCGTACGAGGGGGCCCGGAGGCGGCGACACACGAGCTGGGCGCGGACGCCGCGCATCCGATCGGCGAGCTGTCGGAGCGGCTGCCCGATATGCTGCGCGACGTGGATTGCGTCTATGCGCGGCTCGGCGGCGGCCGGCCCGAGATCGATCAGCTGCTGCTCGGCGTCCTGGCGCGCGCGAGACGGTCGCGTCCGCGTTCGGGTCGCGGGCCGCTCACGTTGAGCGATTACGGTTTGGTGCTCAACGAGCTGCGCCTGAGAAAGGACGCGCACGAGGTCGCGGCGATCCGCGCGGCCGCGCAGATCAGCGTCGAATCGTTCAACGACGCGGCCGCGGTGATCCGGCCGGGCGCGGGCGAGTGGCAGGTGGAGGGCCAGGTCGAGCGGGGGTTCCGGACACGCGGCGCGAGCGGTCCCGCGTTTTCCACGATCGTTGCGGCGGGCGTGAACGCCACGGTGCTTCACTATACCGATAACGCCTGCACGCTTGATGACGGCGAGCTCGTCCTGATCGACGCGGGCGCGCGTAACGGGATGTACTGCGCGGACATCACGCGCACGTTCCCCGTAGGCGGCCGGTTCACGGCCGAGCAGCGCGTGTTGTACGACGGCGTTCTCGCCGCGCACGATGCAGCGATCGCGGCGGTGCGTCCGGGCGCTACAATCCGCGACGTTCATGACGCCGCGCTCGAGAAGTTGCTCGCCACGCTCATCGAGCTCGGCTACATCCGCGGCTCGGTCGCCGAGCTGATGCGGAAGGAACGCAGTCGAGCCGCGGCGGCGAAACGGCGGAAACGCACAGGGTCGAAACGTCGGGACGGCCGCGACGACACCGAGTACAAGCCGTACTTCCCCCACCAGACCTCGCATTGGCTCGGGCTCGATGTTCATGACGTGGGTGACTACGTGGTGGCGGGTGAGCCGCGTGCCCTCGAGCCCGGTCTGGTCTTGACGGTCGAGCCCGGTCTGTACATCCCGCGCGAGGCGACGATCGGACCGCCATCGCTGGTGGGCACCGGCATCCGAATCGAGGATGACGTGCTCGTCACGAGCGATGGCCACGACGTGTTGACCGGCGCGTTGCCGTTGGACGCGGACGCCGTGGCCGCGCTCGTTCAATGAGTAGGACCACATGACTCTGGCTCGGCGCAGGATCGGGGGACGGTCAGGCGTTGAGGTCATCGCCCGCGACGATCCGCAGGCGCACGCGAGTGACGCTGGATTAGAATCGGCTGCGCATGCGCATGCGCACACGCGTGCGGACATCATTCTGCGGCCCACGATAGCTTTGCTCGCTGCAGCGTCCCGCGGCGGCTGAAGACCTGACTGCGCCCGATGCTCTACATCCTGATCGTCGTTCTCGTCGCGGCTGTGATCGCGACGTCGGTCGCTTGCGGCGTCACGATCGTGCGGCTGCGGCGGCGTCTCGCGCTGACGACGCGCAAGCTGAAGCGCTCGCACGCCGGCAAGGTCGAGCGGCTCACGGGTCTGCTCGAGGACATGGAGCGCGCCCAAACGGAGATTCAATCACAGGCGCGCCTGCTCGAGCGCTCCCAGCTCGCGAGCCGGATCCTGGCCGATGCGGGCGCGGCGCTCGCTTCGTCGCTCGATTACGATGCGACGGTCCGCGCCGTCGCGCGGCTCGCGTTGCCGCGACTCGCCGAAGGTTGCTTGGTCGACGTCGTAGGCGATGACGGACGGATGTGGCGGCTCGAGGCGGCGAACGTCGACCGCGCGAAGGAAGAGCTGGCGCGCGAGCTGCGCCAGCGCTACCCGCTGAGGCTCGAGGCGAGACACCCCATCACCGATGTGATTCGCAGCGGCGAGTCACGGCTGATCGCGGAAGTGCCGTATGGATTGCTCGAGTCGATCGCACAGGATGCCGAGCACTTGCGGATGCTGCGCGAGCTGGGCTACCGCTCGGCGATGATCGTGCCGCTCGTCGCCGGCGGCAAGAGGTTCGGCACGGTTTCGTTCTTCACCAGCTCGTCGGGGCGGCGGTATCAGCCGAGTGATCTCGTGCTCGCCGAGGAGCTGGCGCGGCGGGCGGCGATCGCGCTCGAGCAGGCCAGGCTGTACGAGACCGCGCTGCTCGCGAACCGCGCGAAGTCCGACTTTCTCGCCGTCATGTCCCACGAGCTACGGACGCCGCTCACCACGATCATGGGCTACACCGATCTGATGCTCGCCGGGATGCCTGACCCGCTGCCGCCGAAGAGCCGCGGCCACGTCGAGCGCGTGCGCACGGCCGCGTGGCACCTGCTCGGCTTGATCGAAGAGATCCTCGTCTACGCGCAGCTCGAGGCGGGTCGTGAAGGGGTGCACCCCGAGCGCGTCTCCGTCCCCGATCTGCTCACCGAGGCGGCCGCGCTGATCGAGCCCGTCGCCGCGGAGCACGGCCTGCGGTTCGCGGTCGACGCGGCCAATGGGCCGGCCGCGCTCGAGACCGACCTCATGAGGGTCCGCCAGATCCTGCTGAACCTGCTCTCGAACGCGGTCAAGTTCACGGACTCCGGGGAGGTTCGGCTCGGCGCGCACGCCGAAAGCGACGCGGTGGTGTTCACGGTCCGGGACACCGGCATCGGCATCGCCCGGGAACACGTCGAAAAGGTGTTCGACCCGTTCTGGCAAGTCGATCAGTCGGCGACGCGCAGTGTCGGCGGCACTGGCCTCGGCCTCAGCGTCAGCCGCAAGCTCGCCCGCCTGCTCGGCGGCGACATCACGGTCGAGAGCCAGCCGGGCGCGGGCACCGTGTTCTCGGTCCGACTCCCCGCGCGCTGGACCGCTCCCGAGCTCATGCCTGAGTCGGTTCCCGGTTAGCCGGTTTCCGGTTAGCCGGTGAACTGGGAACTGGGAACCAGCAATCGGGAACCGGGAACCGACTTATCGATCGTCGGCCTGGACCGGGCGTCGCAGCCGGCCGAACGTGTACGCGATGCCGAGCGTGTAGTTCGTCTGCCGGACGCGCGTCGGCTCATCGATGATGATACCGGTCGTCGGCAAGAACGACTTCTTGCCCGTGAAAGGATTGCCGAGCGTCATCGTCGTCGCCTCGAGCTGGATCGCCCAGCGCACTGCCGGCCGGAACTGTAGACCCAGCAGCGCGTTCGCACCCCACTTGAACAGCGTGTTGTCGGTTCCCGCGACAACGAGCTGATCGGCGTTTTCGCCGAGGTTCCACCACGCCACCGCGAAGCCGGCTCCGCCGTAGGGCCGAACCTTGGCACGATCGGACAGAATGTGGCGCACGACGTCTAGGCTGATCACGTTGCTGCTGATGTCGCCTATGTCGTCCAAGTCGAGCGCGTTCGAGTCGGTGCCGGTGTCATCATCGTAGTTCAGATCCGCGCTCGCACGCGTGAACGAGAGGCGCAGCGCGGTGCGCGGCAGGACCGTGGTGGACACGCCGGCGCCCCAGACGAACGAGTTGCTCGCGTCCAGCTCACGTTGTCCGACGAAATTTTCGTTCAGGTCGAGGACGTCCTCGAGCAGGAAGCGGCCGAAGTTGGCGAGGCCGCCGCGCGCCTCGAGGGTCCAGTTCGAGAACGCAAACGAACGGGCATCCCTGTCGCGGCCCTTCTGCGCTTGGGCTGTGACGGGTGAAAGGGCCAGCACGGCCACCGCCGCGATGAGGGTTCGGGCGCGACTGCTCATCTACTCCTCCAGGATCGGTCAGTCCGCCGGCCCTTCCATCAACCCACCGAGCCGGCATGGCGTGGCCGTGCACGCAACTTCGGTGCGCAATCGGTTCCCGGTTGCCAGTTGGCCCGTTCCCAGTTCCGTTCCGGGTTGCCTAGTTAGCCCGTTCCGCGTTCGCACGTTTCCGTTCGACCGCTTCGTCCTCCTCATGTGAAACCAGGCAACCGGCAACCGTCCCGGGTATGCCGCTTGCAGCCGCCTGTGCGCTCCATAC
>JBOHRM010000387.1:0-12224 GCA_050732715.1 Longimicrobiales bacterium | reverse complement strand
TCGCGACGGTCGGGGTCACCGTCACCTCGGCCGTGCCGTCGACGCCGTCGATCGTCGCCGTGATCGTTATCTCGCCCGCGGCCACACCCGTGACGACACCCTCCGCGTCAACGCTGGCCACCGTGGCGTCGCTACTCGACCACGTAACTACACGTCCGGCCAGGATCACCCCGCCCACCGAGCGCGCTATCGCTTCAAGCTGGAACGTGCCGCCGACCTGCAGGCTCACCTCGCCAGGATCGACGTGGACGGTCTCGACCTTTTCCCCCGGTTCCCCCGGCGCGCCCGTGACGTGTACCGTCGCGGTCCCCGATCGGCCGTCGACCGCCGCCGTCACACTCGCCTCACCGCCACTCAAAGCGACGATTTCGCCGGTCTCCGCGTCGACGGACACGATGTCGTCGTGTTGGGTCGACCAAGTCACGGAGCGGTCGAGTCGACGCCCCGCCTCATCCGTCACGATCGCACTGAGCTGCCGCTCTTCGCCGATCGTGAGCGTCAACTCGTCGGGGTCGATCTCGACGTTGCGCACGGCAACCGGTGTGACGGTGACGTCCTGACACGTGAGCGCGAACGCGAGCAGGCTCGCGATCCCGAGCGGGAGCCGGGAGAAGCGAGCAGCACGGCGCCGTACTGCCAGATGTGTGCGCATCAGAATCGCAAACGCACGATCGCCAGCTGGACGCGGGAACCGTCCGCCTCGATCGCCGGCGGCTCGATGTGGAAACCTGATCGGGCCGGCGGTCCGTCATCGGCAGCCGCGCCGGTCCCGTCGGCGCGCGTACTTCCTCGCGCCACGGCGAACGCATCAATGGCGCCGAGGATCGTGATCACGGCCGCGGCACCGATCGCTGGGAGCAGCAACGGCCGCTCCGATTCCTCGAAGGCGATGTCGCCCAGAGGGCAGACGTCCCCCACGGGTTCGCTGAGGCAGTACTGCTGAACCTTCTCGTAAAAAACGCCCGCCGCGATCGCGCCTCCGGCGGCGGCGAGCACGAGCGCGCCGCGCACGGGTCGTTGCGTGTAAAAGTGACCGAGCCCGGGCGCGGCGAGGCCGAGCGCGAGCGCGCGCCCAGGGTCGAAGCGCCGGATGGTGGCCGTGGTCGATTCCGGCGCCGCCGGGCGCGCGGCGAGCGTGTCGCGATTCTCGCGATCGACCGTGGGACGCGCCTGGACCGAGTCCTCTTTCGCTGCGGCCACGGAAACGGAATCCTGGCGGTCGGCAGCTACGGGCGTCGCCGCTTCGCCCGGATCGCCCGTTCGGCGCGCCGCTTCCGAGACTCGCCGGCGAACCGCCTCGAGCCGTTCGCGCGCTTCGGTGTCCGACGGCGTCGCCGCCGTCACTCGGGTCCACGCGCGTCTCGCCTGCTCGAGCTCGCCCGCCTCCTCCGCGCTCAACGCCTGCGACTTCCACAGTGCGACCATCGAGTCCCGCACCTGGGTGTACGCCGTGACCCGGCTCGGCGCATGCACGGACGGATCGGGCTGGACCCCCGGATCGAACTGGACCGCTCGCGCGAACGCGGCGCGCGCCTCGACCGCGTTGCCCGTGGCGAAATGGACGAGACCTCGGTACAGATTGCGAAACGCCTGATCCTGAGCGGGCAGGCTGAACGGCAAACCATTGAGGATCGCGAGCGTCAGCTCGAGGTCGCCGGTGTTGTACGCGTCTACGGCGCGCCGCAGCTCGGGATGATCGGTAGACTGCGCTCGCGCCGGCCGAGGGATCGACCAGCCGGTGGCGATCGTGCAGACGGCAAGGCACAGGCGGAAGCCGAAGCGGGCCAACACCTTTTCGGAGAGCGTCCTCCGGTTCGCGCCGTGGAGTCGCATGGTGAACCGGCGCACGAATGCCGTCCTCTCGTACGGTCCGCAGCCGGCCCGTCTAGACCGTCGATCTCGGACGCGCCGGCTCCCCTGCAGCGGGCCCAATGCCCGCGCCCGGGGAAGATACCGACCGCCGACCTCAGGATCAACGGTGAGACCGACCCGAGGATCAACGGGGTTGGATGCCATGCTCACGCCGTGGCCCATTCCGCTGAGAACAGCTCGGCCTGATCCAGCACGGTCTGGGTCGCCTTCTCCTGCTTGTCCGGCGGATAGCCGTGCTTGCGCAGAACGCGTTTCACGAGGACGCGGAGTTGCGCGCGCACATTCTCGCGCAGTGTCCAGTCGATGGTGACGTTCCTGCGCACCGTCTCCACCAGCTCCCGCGCGATCGCCCGAAGCGTTTCATCTCCCAGCACCTTGACCGCGCTGTCGTTCGTCTCGAGCGCGTCGTAGAACGCGAGCTCGTTCTCGGACAGTCCGAGCTGCTCGCCGCGCGCGTTCGCCTCGCGCATGTCCTTTGCAAGGGCGATCAGCTCCTCGATGACCTGCGCCGCCTCGATCGCTCGATTCTGGTACCGCCGGACCGTCTCCTCCAGCATCTCGGCAAACGACCTGGCCTGCACCACGTTCTTTCGGCGTCGTGTCCGGATCTCGCCCTTGAGCAGTTTCTGCAGCAACTCGACTGCGAGATTGCGCTGGGGCATCCCCCGCACCTCGGCAAGGAACTGGTCCGAGAGAATCGAGATGTCGGGCTTCTCGAGCCCGGCCGCGGCGAAGATGTCCAGCACGCCCTCCGGGGCGACCGCCCGCGAGATGATCAGGCGCACCGCGTGGTCGAGCTCCTCTTCGGGGCGTGTGTCGCCGGGCGCGCGCTTGGCGAGCACGGCGTGCACTGCCTGGAAGAACGCGACGTCATCTCGAATCACCAGCGCCTCGGGGTGCGGCACGGCGAGGGCGAACGCCTGCGACAGTTCGCGCACGGTCCGGACACAGCGGTCTTTCCCGTTCTCCTGCCGGAGGATGTGTTCCTGGGCCGCGGGCAGGAGGCTGAGCCGTTCCTGCGGCGTGCCCGTCGCCCACCTCGACCGGTCGAAGCCGTGGAACAGGGCGCAGCAGACATCGTACTTCTCGAGCATCAGTGCCACTGCCTCTTCCTGATCGAGCGCCGTCGTGCCCTTGCCGCCACTTTCGGTGTACGTTGCAAGCGCCGCCTTGAGCTCATGAGCGAGCCCGAGATAGTCCACCACGAGCCCGCCCGGCTTGTCGCGGAACACGCGGTTCACCCTCGCAATCGCCTGCATGAGCCCGTGCCCGCGCATCGGCTTGTCCAGGTACATCGTGTGCAGGCTCGGCGCATCGAAGCCGGTCAGCCACATGTCACGCACCAATACGATCCGCATCGGATCGGCGGGGTCACGGAACCGGATGGCCAGCGCCTCGCGTCGCGGTTTGTTGCGAATGTGCGGCTGCCAGTCGGTAGGGTCGGAGGCCGATCCGGTCATCACGACCTTGCTCAGCCCTTTGTCGTCGTCGTCGTGGTGCCAGTCCGGCCGGAGCCGCACGAGCTCACGGTACAGCTCGACGCAGATGCGGCGGCTCATGCAGACCACCATCGCCTTACCATCCATCGCCTCGAGCCGCTTCTCGAAGTGCTCGACGACGTCCTCGGCGACCGTGCGCAGCCGCTTGTCGGCCCCGACCACGGCCTCGAGCTGTGCCCACTTGGACTTGAGCCTCTCCTTCCTCTCGACCTCCTCGCCCTCCGTGGCCTCCTCGAAATCAGGATCGATCTTGGGCCGCTCGGCCTCGTCGAGGGCGAGCCTGGCGAGGCGGCTCTCATAGTAGATCGGCACCGTGGCGCCGTCCTCGACCGCGCGCTGGATGTCGTAGACGCTGATGTAATCACCGAAGACGGCGCGCGTGTTGGCGTCCTGCAACTCGATCGGCGTGCCAGTGAAGCCGATGAACGAAGCGTGCGGCAGCGCGTCGCGCATGTGGCGCGCGAAGCCATCGATGAAGTCGTACTGGCTCCGGTGTGCCTCGTCCGCGATCACCACGATGTTGCGGCGTTCCGAGAGGACGGGGTGGCGATCGCCCTTCTCCTCGGGGAAGAACTTGTGAATAGTGGTGAACACCACGCCGCCGGCCTGCACCGAAAGCAGCTCGCGCAATTGCTCGCGCGAATCCGCCTGCACCGGCGGCTGGCGCAGCAGATCTTGGCAGCGGGAGAACGTCCCAAAGAGCTGGTCGTCGAGGTCGTTGCGGTCCGTGAGTACCACGACGGTCGGGTTTTCCATCGCCGGCTCGCGGATGATGCGGCCGGCGTAGAAAGCCATCGTGAGGCTCTTGCCCGAGCCCTGCGTGTGCCATACGACGCCGATCCGTCGATCGCCGGGCCTCGTCGTCTCTCGCGGACTCGCGTCGAGCACTTCCACGAGCTCGGCGACGACCTGCAACCGGTCGCCCTCATCCGGCGACAGCTCGATGGGCTCGTACTCGGGATTGACAGGCTTGAGCGTAATGCGTGCGTGCCGCCACGAGTCCGTGCCGGACGGGGCCCTCTCGCTCTCGTAGCGCTTGACGGTATAGCGCTCGCCCGTTTCCGGATCCTCTGCGTCGCGAAGCTCGACGAGCACGGTCTTCCCCTGCCGCGTGCCTTCGACCGGCGCGGAGAACAGACACACCGCGCCGTCCGCGACCGCCGGCTCCATGGACCGGCCGACGACGCGCGCAGCGAACATCCCGGGACGCAAACGACGGCGCGTTTCGACCTCGATCCATTCGAAATCCGCATCTTCGACGTGCTGTGGATCGCCGAAGGCGGTCGCGGCCGCCTCGAGTGGGACGAACGGCACGCAGCGCCTGTAGCGGTTCGCCGGCTCGGGCCGGATGAGTCTGAGCGCCGGGCGCCCCTGAGGCCGCGCCATCCCGCGAATCTCGGCAGCACGCAGCGTCTCGCGCACAGCTACCTGCACGGCGTGGAACTGGTGGTATCCCGCCATCTTTTTGACCAGCGTGCCGCTACCGTCATCCTCGAATACGACGAAGTCGCGCACCAGGTCGAGGAAGCGTCGCGGCGCGAGCGCGCCCTCGATCACGACGCGCAGCTCCGGCAGAACCGCGTCTGCGAGCGCCTCGCCTTCGATGGTTCGCCACGGCTTGAACCACTCGCGTCCGGCGCTCAGCGTGCCGACCCGCGCCTCGACGCCGTCCGAGGCCACGAGCACGGCGTTCGACGCGAACAGCCCCTGAATCTCAGCCTTGTACGTCTGGAGCTGTTGCCAGGCGGTCCAGATCGTCGCGTCCTCGACTGCCGCGTTCTTGAGCTCGAGCACGGCTAGCGGCAGGCCGTTCACGAACAACACGACGTCCGGACGGCGGCTGTGCTTGTTCTCGACAACCGTGAACTGATTGACAGCCAGCCAGTCGTTGCCGGCCAGGTTGTCGAAGTCGATGACTCGAGCCTGGGCGCCGCGGATGTGGCCGTCGGTCGTGCGGTACTCGACGGTCACGCCGTTGACGAGCAGGCGGTGCACGGCGCGGTTGCGTTGAAGCAGCTCCGCGCCGTCCGGTCTGGTCAGCTTGCGGAACGCGTCCTCGAGGGCCTCGGACGGTAAGGTCGGGTTGAGTCGTGCGAGCGCGGCGCGAAGCCGCTCCGCCAGCACGACCTCGCTGTAGTCGCGACGTTCGGCGGTGAGCGTGTCTGGCGCGATGTCCGGGCCGTGCGCGATGCACCAGCCGGCCGCCTCCAGCCAACCGAGGGCGGCGTCCTCGACGGTGGACTCGGCGAAGCGGCTCATTCGAGCACCTGCCAGTAGCCGCCCTTGTCGGGGCCGATGCGTTGCAGGCGGCCCGACTCGCGAAGTGCACGGATCGCCCGGTGGATAGTGAGCTCCGACTTCTCCAGGCGAGCGGCTAGCTGCGGAACCGTCAGGTTCGGGTCTACCGCTAGCAACTCGAGTACAGCAAGCGGCGTTTTCCCTATCGTTTTCCCTATCGTTTTCGTTTTCCCTGTCGTTTTCCCTGTCGTTTTCCCTGTCGTTTTCCTAGGCGTTTTCCTCGGCGTTTTTCCCGGCGTTTTCCCCGGGAATCGCACCACGACGGCGCCCGGAATCTCGAGGATCTCGGGCTTCGGAAGGCCCGCCTCCTTGGTCCACGCAGCCATCTTGAGAGTTCCCTGCCCCCACGTCTCGATGATGCCGCGCCGGTAGAAGACGCTGGCGATCAGCGGATTCCAGGGCCGCGACTCGTGGGGTTCGAAGAGTGCCTGCGGCGTGAAGCCGAAGTGCAGCGTCCCGGAGGAGGTCACCTCCAGGCGATCGTCGTAGATCGCGACACCGATGGAGCTCCCGCCGGTCGCGTAGTCTCGGTGGCAGATCGCGTTGGCGATCGCTTCGCGGAACGCGAGGGGCGAATACGCCGGTTCGTCGACCCGTTCCATGCGACCCGGCTCGAAGTGGCCGGCGATGGGCATGTGGTCCAGAAGGAATCGCTGCGCGCGCTGGAGGAGATCGAACGCATGGCCGTGAAACTGACGGTTGTCGAGGAACTCGCCCTTCTCTGTTCCCCTGAAGCGCGCCACTCGCAGGAGACACTGGGTGAAGTCGGGCAGGAGCCGGTCCGCACGGCCGAAGAGCACAACTGCCGCGCGGAGGAGCGCGTCCTGCTTCATGAGGCCCAAACCGCGCAAGATGGCCTCCGGCTCACGGGTCCCCGGCTCGCCGACGCGGCCGATGCGGATGCCTTCCTCCAAGGTCCGCCGGATCTCCTCGTGGTCGAGATCCGCAACCGACCAGCCGGCCGCCAGTTGGATCTCCCACCGTGAATCCGTGTGCAGTCGTTCCAGGAGAACTCGGTTGTACTCGTCGCGCGACAACGCCTGGTTCGTCGTGCCGACGCGCCGATACGCCTGCCCGCGGTAGGTGTAGGGCTGGCTGTGGCCCGTGGCGACAGACACCACCAGCACCTCGTGCCCTCCACCCACGATGACGCGATCGATTGCGGGAAACACAGGCGGCTCGATCTCGCGAATCTCCTGCGCGATGTCCTCGATGGTGTGATCACTCACCTGCTGGCCGACGACGCGACCGTCGGGCTCGACACCGAAGAGCACCCGTCCGCCCTGATGATTGAGAAATGCGCAGAGCGTGCGGGCAGCTTCGCGCCGTTGGCCCGTCGTACGCTTGAACTCCTGCGTTTCGGACTCGCCCGCACCGGCCCAGCCGGTGATCTGTTCGTGGGAGATCATGGAGCCGTCTTACTCGCCTTGGATGTCCGCTTGCGCCATATCTCATCGGCGGTCAGCTGTTTGAGCGCTTGCTTGATCTCGTCGATGGCCTTCTGCGAGTAGCGTTTGAACACCGCCTTGCCGATCTTGATTTCCTTGTAACAGCCCGGGTTGTCGCGAAGACCGAGGTAATCCACGACCGCGACTGCCTTGGGCATCGTGAGACCCACGTGCTCAGCGAGCTGCGTGGCCCCGAGGTTGTAGAACCCCAGCTCATCGACGCGCTTGACGGCGACGACGGAAGCTCCCGGCGTACCCTCCGTGACGAGCTCGATCGGAATGCCCTCTTTCCTGGTGAGCCGAAGCGAAAATGCGGGCCCTGCCCCGTCCGGCGTGATCTCCACGGATGCGACACCCTGGAATACCTGGTCCCAGGGACGGCCTGCGAGGATATCGTCGCCGAGCCTGCTGAGGTCGGCATCGCTCGGCTGGCCCTTCTCGCCACGGATCGTACCATCCAGAATGGCTAGCGGCCGCAGTCGCGCCAGCGCTTCTAGCCGGCGTCGTTTGCCCGGACGGAGGAGTTTCTTGATGTCCGCGACTTCCGAGTCGAAGAGGGTTTCGAGATCCGTAGGAGGCGACGTCGAGACCGGCAGCACGCGTGTCGGAAGATGATGCGCAAGCTCCCGATCGAAGACGGTCTTCAGGATATCGCGAAAGAGGGTGACGCCCGACTGCACATGGACATAGAGCTGACCCTCTGAGATGTCCAACAGGTGATGCTGAGCCGCGTCACGAAGTCCGTTGATGGTCTGGAGTGCGAGAGTCTGTTCCTCGGTGAGATACTTGATCTTGCCATCGCTTAGAGAGCGCCGGACACAGGCGTCGAGCCCGATCGTCTCTTTCGCACGCTTCTCCCGGATGCGGCCACCGCGATGTCGGATCGCAGCTTTGAGCAGCATCTCGAAGCCATGGTCAAGTTGGATGAGCGTGCCGCTGACGCGGCCTCGATCGTGCGGGCGATTGAAAAGCTCGATACTGAGGACCAACGCATCGCAGGCCTTCTCCAACAGCAGCTTCGCTTCGCGCTTCATGCGCTCACGGTCTCCAGAAAGCGGCGGCATCGTTCAGACGCAGCTCACCGGAGATGAGTTTGGGGAGGAGAGCGTCGCGCATGGCCGCGAGCGTATGGGATTCCTGAGCGAGTGCTTCGATTCGACTATCCAGCGGGGATAATAGTCTGTCAAACGCACCAACGATTGCCGGCGACGGCGCAACGCACCGGATACCATGCAAATCCTTCTTGCTGATCGATCCAAAGACCGTCCCTTCAGCCTCAAAACGAGCGAACGTGCCCTCGAGGCTGCTCATGAACTGGTACGTATATGAGCGGCTACCAGTCTTGTGACGGGCTGCCGCGACGCCGCGGCCTATCGCACAAGCTTCGGCTGCCATGTTGATGTCGCCGACCGGCGCACGGACGCTGATAAGCGTATCGTCTTTCCTCGCCAGCCTGGTGGGTGCCGTACAATAGACACGGCGCTTCGGAAAGCGAGATCCAAAATCAGCACGTCCTTGGTAGAAAGGAATACCATCGCCGACTTCGTTGTACGTCTCACCCGGCGGTGATTGGCCCATCGTTAGGCCGAACTCGTCGTCAACGCTCGCCGTTTCCCACCCGTCCGGGACCTCGCCCAGCTCGGAATCGACCAGACGGTCGGGGAAGAGGTCGGCGAGGGGCTTGGGGAGGCGGGGGTCGCGGCCTTCGGCTTTGGCGCGGACGGGGTCGAAGTCCACGAACCACGACTTGAACAGCGCCCGCGCGATCGCCTCGAGCGTCTCGCTCATCCGCCGGTTCAGTTCGATCTTGTCGTCCAGTGTGCCGAGGATGTGGGCGATGGCATGTCTCTCTTGTTCCGGCGGCATCACGATGGGCAGGTGAGCCACGTCCCGGAGATTTAGTGTGGCCTGAACCGTCGTGTTGAGGCGCGAGTCGATGATGTGGCGGACTTGGGCTGATCGAAGGGCGAGCTTCACCCAATAGGAACCAATGTCCGCGCGCACTGGGATCACCGCGACCGCTCGGGCTGTGTTCCAGCCCGCGAGCGAGTCGGGCACGACTGCCGCTTCGCCCACAGTTCCAACGAGCGTAAGCAGCAGCTCACCGCCTCTCAGCCTAGTTCGCGAATACGCAGCCTCGATATTGCGTGATACGCGTAGCGGCTCCTCGGTTGCGATTCGCCCATCGCGAATGTCGGCCACACGGACTATTGGAATGCCGTCGGCTGTCGGCGCTCCGGGTTGAACGATTCCGTAGGAGATCCCTCGTCCGGGAACAAGAAGGCGTTCCAATGGTTCGATCTTCCACTCACCCGGCATACCCGAGTTCCTTCAGGTTTGCGGCGATCGCGGCATCCAGCTTGGCGGCGTCGGCCTGCTGCTCGCGTAGCACCGCGGTGAGCCGCTTCATTTTCTCGTCGAACGGCTCGCCGTCGTCCTCCTGCACCTCCGCGCCGACGTAACGGCCGGGCGTCAGCACGTGACCGTGCTTGCGCACCTCCTCCAGCGTCGCGCTCTTGCAGAAGCCGGGCACATCCTCGTACTCGCCCACCTCCTTCTCCCCGCGCCACGCATGGTAGGTCTTAGCGATGCGGGCGATCTCTTCAGCGGTCAGCTCGCGGTGTGTGCGGCTCACCATGCCGCCGAGCTTGCGTGCATCGATGAAGAGGACCTCGCCGTGGCGATCGCGGAACCTGCCATCGATCCGGTCGCGCGCGAGGAACCACAGACACGCTGGAATCTGCGTCGAGTAGAAGAGCTGGCCCGGCAGCGCGACCATGCAGTCCACCAGGTCGGCCTCGATCAGGTTCTTCCGGATATCCCCCACACCCGACTGGTTCGAGGACATCGAGCCGTTGGCGAGAACGAAGCCCGCGACGCCCGCGGGTGCGAGGTGGTGCACGAGGTGCTGCACCCAGGCGAAGTTGGCGTTGCCGGTGGGCGGCACGCCGTACTGCCAGCGTTTGTCGTCCCTCAGCCGGTCGCCACCCCAATCGGAGACGTTGAACGGCGGATTCGCGAGGATGAAGTCGGCCCTGAGGTCGGGGAAGCGATCATTGTGGAACGTGTCGCCGTGCGCGATCTGGCCTTCGATGCCACGGATCGCGAGGTTCATCTTTGCCAGCCGCCACGTCGTATAGTTCGACTCCTGGCCGTAGATCGAGATGTCGGCCCGCGCCTTGCCGCTGTTGCCGTTCCCGCTCGCGTGGGCGCGGATGAACTCGATGGACTGCACGAACATCCCGGACGAGCCGCAGCAGGGGTCGTAGACGCGGCCGCGATACGGCTCGAGCATTTCGACCAGCAGCTTCACCACGCAGCGCGGCGTGTAGAACTCGCCGCCCTTCTTACCTTCGGCGTTCGCGAACTGCGAGAGGAAGTACTCGTAGACGCGGCCGAGCACGTCCTTCGCGCGGGCGTCCTCGTCACCCACCCTGATGTTGCTGATCATGTCGATCAGCTGGCCGAGCCGCGTCTTGTCGAGGGCGGGACGGGCGTAGTCCTTGGGGAGCACGCCCTTGAGCGCCGGATTGTCGCGCTCAATGCCGGCCATCGCGTCGTCCACGAGCTGGCCGATGGTGGGCTGGCGTGCCTGCGCCTTCAGATGGTGCCAGCGCGCTTCGGGCGGTACCCAGAAGATGGAGAGCGCGCGATATTCGTCCGGGTCCTCCGGATCGGCGCCGCTCGACCTCTCCGCTTCGAGCCGCGCATGCTGCTCCTCGAAGGCATCGGAGATGTACTTGAGGAAAATCAGTCCGAGTACGACGTGCTTGTACTCGGCGGCGTCCATGCTGCCGCGGAGCGCGTCAGCCATCCGCCACAGCTGGGCTTCATAGCCGACGATGGCTCCGTCGTTGTTCCTGCCGCTCGTGTCCCGTTTGCGTCTTGCCATGTCAATGCGCGTTTCCCTCAGGTCGCTGGAAGGTCACAAACGCGAGTTGACACCTACGCCCGTCGGCGTTCAGGACGGAAGTCAGTGGCAGCGAAGCCGGTCGTCGCGTCCGTAGGCATCTTCGCCTCCGGGGCTGTGGTTGTCATTCTCGGATCACACGGGTGAGGTACGCGCCCGCGTCGCCGCGCGCTTTCCAGCGGGTACGAGTCCCGAGAGTCCGCCGGGAATCACGCGGCCGCGACGGAACTGCATTGGATAGCAACCTAGGGGCGGAATGGCCCAATGCGCCATGTTCTGGCCGCTGGTTGCGCAGGTTCAGCAGCGGAGGGGATGGCTCAGACGTACAGAGCTGCCGCCAACTCGGCCCGCCTCCGGCGGACCAACGGGTGGTCGTGTCCTAGATGATTGAAGATCGCGGTGCACACGCGCCGGGGCCCGTCCTCGTCCAGGGATGGGTCGAGTCGGACGACGTCGATGAACGTGCCCAGCGCCGCGTCGAAGTCGCGATTCCGGAGACGGCGGATGCCCTCGAGATAGCGGCGGCCCGCCTCTGATTCCTCCAGCGCGCCCGGCTCATCCAGCTTCAGGAGCGTCCGCGCCAGGAAGGTCAGATTCGCTGCCTCCTCGAGGAGATCGGGCGGCGGCTCCACCCGGTCCAGGACCTCGAGTGCCTTTCGCGGGTCGTCCAGGACCCGCTCCCGCGCCTCCATGACAGACTGCCGTGCCGCACGGTCCGCGTCGGAGGGGATCGCGCGATCGAGCCAGCGGCGCACCTCAACTTCGGGGAGTGCGCCCACGAACTCGTCGACCGGCCGCCCGTCCACGAAGAGCTTGACGTTCGGGATGCCCCGGACGCCGTAGCGAGCCGCCTCCTCCTGGAACGCTTCCGTGTCAACCTTCGCGAGTCGCCAGCGGCCGCCAGCCTCGGCGGCGAGCTTCTCGAGCACCGGGCCCAGGATTCGGCAGGGAGCGCACCACTCGGCCCAGAAGTCCACAACCACGGGCAGCCGGTGGCTCTCCTCGATGATCTCCTTTTCGAAATCGCGTATGTCGTAGGCCATGGTCCTGGTCTAGCATATCGTAGAGTATGGTTGCCAAACTCGGCCCGCGCGACGAGTGCGAGCGGACCGATCGAACGCCGGGTGTGCTCGTGATGATCAATCTAGGCGTTTTCGACGAGCTTTCTACCAGTTTTCCCGCGGCAGACGAGACGGG
>JBOHRM010000386.1:0-2478 GCA_050732715.1 Longimicrobiales bacterium | reverse complement strand
GGTTCGGCCGCGCGGCTGAACTGCCCGCGCCCACCTCGCCGCCCCAGTCCGGGGGCGCGGGCGGGCGCACCGTTCCGCGTGAGATCCTCAAGCAGGTGCGGTTGATCGAGCTGCGCACGCGCGGCCTCGTCGACTCGCTGTTCGGCGGCGAGTACCACTCGGTCTTCCGCGGCCAGGGCATGGAGTTCTCGGAGGTGCGCGAATACCAGGCCGGCGATGACGTGCGCACCATCGACTGGAACGTCACCGCGAGGATGGCTCACCCGTACGTGAAGACGCACGTCGAGGAGCGCGAGCTGACGGTGCTGCTCGCCGTCGACCTCTCGGGATCCAATCAATTCGCGACGCGTGGCCGGTTCAAGTCGGAGACGGCGGCGGAGATCGCGGCGGTGCTCGCGTTGTCGGCGGTGCAGAACAATGACCGCGTGGGTCTGGTGATCTTCACGGACCGCATCGAGCACGTCGTGCCGCCGAAGAAGGGCCGGCGTCACGTGCTCCGTTTGATCCGCGACCTTCTCGCGTTCCAGCCGGCCGGCCGCGGGACCGATCTCGCCGGCGGGCTCGACTACGCGGCGCGACTGCTGCCGCACCGCGGCATCGTCTTCGTGCTCAGCGACTTCCTGCCGCAGTATAGCACGGCGTTCGACACGGGCGGCGTGACCGTGGCATGGGAGAAGCCGCTGGGTCTGATCTCGCGACGCCATGATGTCGTTGCCGTCCGCATCTCGGACGCGGCCGAGACTACCCTGCCGCGGGCCGGGCTGCTCGTGCTGGTCGACCCCGAAACAGGCGATGAAATCGCGGTGCGCACGGACAGCGCCGCGGTCCGTGCCGCGTTCGAGGCGGCCGTCGCGCGAGAGAGCGCCGAGCTCGCGCGTCTGTTCCGCCGCCTCGCGGTCGATCAGATCGAAGTGACGACGGATGCGCCGATCGTCCATCCGCTCCTTGCCTTCTTCCGGCGCCGCGAGCGCAAATTGCGTCGATGAGTGACGCGCGATTCGCAGCGCCTCCGGCCGTTGGGCGGAGCTCGACAGCCGTGCGGCCGATTCGCGGTGCCTGGCTGGTCCTCGTCGCGGCGACGCTCGCAGCGGCGGCGCCCGCGGGCCTCCTCGGTCCGGTCAGGGGAGGCGGCAGCGGCGGTCCGATCCCGGCGTGGTGGGGCCGTCCGGCGCCCCTGTCCGCGCAGCAGGTTCCCGAGACGACGGAGCCTCGCACCGCGATCACGCCCGCTGCCGTTACCGTGGGCGAGATCTTCCGCGCGGCGATTCGTGTCACGGCGCCGCCGGGTGTGCGTGTGCTGTTCCCCGATACGCTCGCGGTGCCGGCCGATGTCGAGGCCGCCGGGCGCCTGGCGGTCCGGACCGACACCGTCGGCGGAGCACTCGAGTACACGGCGGTCTACCCGCTGACCGCGTGGCGACCCGATACGATCGCGCTCGAGGCGGCGGCGGTGCGTGTGGTCACGGACGCCGGCGAACAGTCGCTGGCGGCCCGGTTCGTGCCGTTCGTGATCCGTTCCGTGCTGCCGGCGGACACGGCTGGCATCGAGGCGCAACCGCCGAAAGACGTGTTCGGCGCGAACCGCTTGTTGTGGCCGTTCCTCATCGGCCTGGCCCTGGTTCTCGCAGCGCTGGCGTTGTTCTACGTGTGGCGACGTAGACGCCGGCCGCCGGTCACGGTGACCGCATCGGTCCCGGCCGGTGCGCCACGCGATCGCGCGCTCGCGGCATTGGATGAAGCGCGCGGCGCGGGACTCGTTGAAGGGGGCGCGTTCAAGGAGTTCTATTCGCGCGTGAGTGACACACTACGCCAGTACCTCAGCGAGCTCGAGCCGCGTTGGGGCGCGGACCTGACCACGACGGAGCTGGCGGGGCGCATGCGTGACGGTCAGCCCAACCCGGACGTCGCGGCGCTGTTCGCCGTGCTCGGCCAGGCGGACCTGGTGAAGTTCGCGCGCGGGCGGCCCGCCGCCATGGACGCGTTCGCGAGCTGGGGAACCGCACGCGGGTTCGTCGAAAGGTTCGAGACGCCGGCCGTGCGTGCAGCGCGTGCCCAAGCGGAGACCGGCGCGGAGGCGGCATGAGCATTTCGTTCGCCAACCCTTGGGCGCTGCTGCTTCTGCTGCTGATCCCGGTGTACCTCTGGATCACACGGCGCAACCGCCGCCGGGCGCTCGTCTTCTCGCGCACCGCCATGTTCGGCTGGCTCGCCGGCCACGGCGCCGGTTGGATCGCGCGGGCGCCCGGCTGGCTCCGCGCCAACTGTATCATCGCTTTGATCATCGCGCTCGCGGCGCCGCGCACCGGTGCGTCCGTCGTCGACGTCGACGCCGAGGGCATCGCGATCGCGATCGTCTTCGACATCTCGAGCTCGATGCTCGCCGAAGACTTCGCGCCGCAGAACCGCCTTGCCGTGGCGAAGGAGAAGGTCGCGGCGTTCGTCCGAGGGCGGCAGCACGATCGGATCGGCCTCGTCGCC
>JBOHRM010000385.1:0-2388 GCA_050732715.1 Longimicrobiales bacterium | reverse complement strand
CACCGCGCCTTCAGGTCGCGGACCGTGTTGCCGCTGATCCCCATGTTCACGACGCGGATCCCCAGCTCCGGGTGCACCGCGCCGAGAATCGCGTCCAGCATCATGACGTACCCGTTGCCGAGCGCATCCCCGCGCCCCTCGCCCACAGGCCGCGCACGCCCCGTGTCCGTGATCGAATCCCCGATCATCAGAAGCTTGCTGTTCGGCTCGAGCCCGAGCGCCGCGGATTCCGTGACCTCCTGTGCCGACGCGTTCAGACGAAACGCCGATGCCGCCATGACCGGCACCCCGAGCAGCCAGCCCAACGCGCTCCGGCGACTCGTGACGCCACGCCTCGCGCCCGCGTCCGAACCCGCGTCCCCGTCAGGCAATCCATCGTGCATTCGCCACCTCCGCGCGTGAACCGAGCAACCGATCGCTGAGAATATCGTGGCACGCCGCGCAACGTAAGGCTCGTCAAGGCTGGTTCGCGCCGTACGACCGCCGAGGCACCGCTGCACTTTGCGAAAGAGTCGCGGATTGCGAGGATCCGTGCCGTGCGCCGCTCGACCGAGGCGCGTGCGCCGCAAACGTGTAAGCGAGTGGCGCCAGCATGTTTACGAGGTGTGATTCGGATTCGGCGGGTCTGGGAATGCGCCTTGCCTTCCCGACTGCCCGGTTCGGCATTCGGCCGTTTCCGACAGCTAAGGACTCGGACCCAGGAGCGAGGCATGGGCAGGCGAACGAAACGGAACGGCTTCACGCTGATCGAACTGCTCATCGTGATCGTGATCATTGGCATACTCGCGGCGATCGCGATCCCGAAGCTCAGCGCGACGCGCGAACGTGCTTTCTACAAGGCGGTCCAGTCGGACCTCAGGAACCTGGTCACGCAGCAGGAGCTGTTCTACTCGCTTCCCCAGAACGAGTACACATACGCGGCCGACGTGACTGACCCGGTCCTCGACTTCCATGCTTCGAGCGGTGTGACGGTCGAGATCGGCGCGGCCGACAATGTCGGTTGGTCGGCCACGGGGACGCACGAGGGGCTCGATCCGGCGGGCGCACCGCACTGCGCGGTGTTCGTGGGTGAAGCCACACCGATGGCGCCCGCCGAGGACGCCGGCGTGATCCGGTGCGCGGATGAAGAGGACACGAGCTGAGCGTCGCTGATCGTCCGCGGGGCGGAGGGCGCTGGGGCCCGACAGCCGGCGGTTTCGCCGAGCGCGCACCCGACTCGGCACGCCGCCGGCGTGGGCCAACCTATTTTTGGGCGTGACCGCTGGCTGGCGGTTCGCTCGGGTGCGGGGCCGACGCCGCCGACCGAGCCGGAACTTGCGCGATGCCCGCCGCGTACCGAAGATGTCGGTCCCGGTCCCGCTGCTTCGAACAATCCGAAATCGTGTCGTTGCCCACGTTGCGCAGGGAGCTGGTCTCGGCGTTCGCCCTGGTGTTTGCCAGTGCGCTGGCCATTGTGTGGGCGGGGTTGATGTGGATCGGGTCGAGCACGGACCCGCGTACGGGCGCCGTGTACGGGATGTTGCTGGTGCTGGCTGCTGTGGCGGCTTTCACCTTGTTCGGTCGCCACTGGTTGCAGCGGCGTCTGGTCACGCCGCTCGAGCAGGTGATCGAGCGTGTGGAGGCGGTGGCGCGAGGCGATTCCAGTGTGCGGCTGACGGGTGGCGGCACGGAGGAGCTTGCGCGGCTGGCGGCGGCGGTCGACCATATGGCGGCGCGGCTGATCGTGGGCCAGCGGGAGCTGGCGGCGAACATCCGTTCGCTCGAGGAGACCAATCGGATGCTGACGGAGGCGGAGGACGCGATGGTGCACGCCGAGAAGATGGCGTCGGTGGGCCGACTCGGTGCGGGCGTTGCACACGAGGTGGGCAATCCTCTCGGCGCGATTCTCGGCTACCTCGGCATCCTCGGCCGGCACGTCAAGGGCGGCGATTGGGCGCTGGTGCGCGCGGCCGAGCTCGAGGCGCAGCGAATTGACCGGATCGTTAGCGGCCTGCTCGATTATTCGAGGCCGCGCGAGAGCAGGAGTCAACCGACCGATGTGAACGCGCTGGTTCGTGAGTCGCTCGAGCTGCTCGGGATGCAGGGTCGGTTCAGCGCGCTCGAGCTGCGTCACCAGCTTCAGGATGGGCTGCCGCCGGTGCTGGCGGATCCGTTTCAGCTGCAACAGGTACTCTTCAATCTGTTCATGAATGCGACGGACGCGCTCGGCGATACCGTGCGGCCGTGGCTGATGGTGAAGACCGCCATGCTCGCTTACGCGGCGCCGGCGCAGCTGCCGGCGCGACGCAAGGATGACCCGCCCGGCGTGGACTACTCGCATCGGCGGCGGCTCCGTGGTCGTGCCGCGCCCGAGGACCCGATCACGGGCGGTGCCATCGCCCCGAGCCC
>JBOHRM010000384.1:0-7590 GCA_050732715.1 Longimicrobiales bacterium | reverse complement strand
CCACGACCGCGTCCGCCGGGATGAAGACCGACCAGAACAGCGCGCCGAGCATCCCCTCCCGCACTCGTGCGATGTCCGTGTGGCCAGGCGTCCGCGTGCGCAGGTCGTACGCGCCGACATCGCGCGGCGCCGGCTCGTGCTGTCGGATCGCCCAAGGTAGGTCGTTGTGACCGTCGAACAGCGGCGTGCCCGACAGCACCCGCCGCGCTACGGCGAAGTCCGCATCAGTCGGCTGTGCCGCGGCGCGGTCTGCGAAACCAGCGGCGAGGCCAGCGGCCACGATCGTTGTTGCAAGGAGTCGGCGCATCATTCTCCATTCGGCTCGATTGATGACTCGAGGACCCAGGGCCCAACGAGACCGGACCGAGTCCCAGATCCTAACTCCTAAGTCCTGAGTCCTGACCGCGCCAGGGCGACCGGTTCAACGGTGTGCCGCTCGGTGCCGCGGCTCCGGCAGCCCGCGCTTTGCTCGTCTCGACGGGTGCTTGCGGCGATGCCGCTTGGGGGTGAAAGCTTCGACCGAGCGTCCCGCGCTGACGGCTCGGCGCAGACATGGAGCAGAAAAGGAAGGATTGCGGCAGTGCAGCGGAACACGGCACAGCGACGGGCGATCTGCGACGTTTTCCTCGAGTCCGGCCGGCCGCTGGGTCCCACGGAGGTCCACAAGGCCGCGCGCCGGCGGATGCGCCGGCTCGGAATCGCAACGGTGTACCGAGCGATCAGGGATCTGCTCGACGAGGGCTGGCTCGCGTTGGTCGAGCTGCCGGGGCAGCCGGCGCGCTACGAACGGGCGGGCAAAGAGCACCATCACCACTTCGTCTGCAACCACTGCGATCGTGTGTTCGAGGTGGAGGGGTGCCCCGGCGACATCGATGCGGACGTTCCGGCCGGCTTCCAGCTAGAAACGCACGATGTGCTGCTCTACGGCCGCTGCGCGACGTGCGCCGCGTGACGGCTGGATCCCCGGCCCTCGCGACCCGGCCGCTTGCCGATCTTCGGCCAGGTTTACCGACCCGGTCCCGAGTTTCGGGTGCGGGCGGCGGGGATGAACCCGCAACCCGCAACCCGAAACGCGTATACCCGGATCTCGCTACGCGACGGGCGGCTGGCGCTGCGCCCGCACGTGCTCCGCCGGCGGCAAGCCGACGTCGGGGAAGATGACTCTGCCCTCCCGCAGGCTCGCGCCGCGTAACGCCAGCGCGAGAACCTCGCCGAGGTCCGAGACCGGGTGGAACTTCATCTCGGCGCGAACTTCGACGGGCAGGTCATCGAGGTACGGCTCGTTCGCCTGCGGCAGGATCACCTCGCGGATGCCCGCGCGGTAAGCGCCCAGGACTTTCTCCTTGACGCCGCCGATCGGCAGGACTCGCCCCGTCAACGTGATCTCACCTGTCATCGCAACGTCGCTGCGCACCGGCCGGCGCGAGAGCGCCGAGACGACTGCGGTCGCCATCGTCACACCCGCGGACGGCCCGTCTTTCGGCACCGCGCCCGCCGGGACGTGGATGTGCAGCTCAATATCGGTGAGGTTCTCCTCGACGATGCCGAGCCGGTCGTGATGCGTCTTCGCATAGGTCAGCGCAGCCCGCGCGGACTCCTTCATCACGTCACCGAGCTGGCCGGTCAGGATCAGGTTGTCCTTGCCCGGGAAGTAGCTCGCCTCGACGAACATGATGTCGCCGCCCATCGGCGTGTAGAACATGCCCGTCGATGTGCCGACCGCGTCTTCCGCCGCCGCCCGCTCGGGGTGCACCCGCGCGCGGCCGAGCAACGGCGCGACGTCGTCCACGCCGATCGTTACGGACTCGACCTCACCGGCCGCGATCCGACGCGCCGCCTTGCGTGACAGCTTGCCGAGCTCTCGCTCGAGCTGGCGCACGCCCGCCTCGCGCGTGTACTCGCTGATCACGCGCTCGAGCGCATCTTCCGCGATGTCGATCTGGTTCTCGCGCAGGCCGTTCTCATCCTGTTGCCGAGGCAGCAGGAACCGCTTCGCGATCTCCTTCTTCTCGAGCTCCGTGTAGCCCGAGAACTCGACGGACTCCATCCGATCGAACAGCGGCGCCGGGATCTGATCGCGCCAGTTCGCCGTCGCTACGAACAGCACCTCGGACAGGTCGAACGGCACACCGACGTAGTGGTCCACGAACGCGTGGTTCTGCGCCGGGTCGAGCACCTCGAGCAGCGCCGCCGACGGGTCTCCTTGCAGGCTCACACCGAGCTTGTCGACCTCGTCGAGCAAGAACACCGGGTTCTTGGTACCCGCCTGACGCAGGCCCTGAATGATCCGACCCGGCATCGCGCCGACGTACGTGCGCCGGTGGCCCCGAATGTCCGCCTCATCGCGCGCACCGCCCAACGCTATGCGCACGTACTTGCGGCCGAGCGCGCGTGCGATCGACTTTGCGATCGACGTTTTGCCGACACCCGGCGGGCCGACGAAGAGCAGGATCGGGCCGCGACCGACCGCACGCGCCTTCGCACGCGCCGGATCCGTCTCGACCTCACGCACCGCCGCGTCGGCGTCGGCGTCGGTGCGGTTCGGCTTCGCGTCCGCGACCGCGTCCGGCGGCGCAACCGCGTCCGGCGCACCCTCAGCCATTGCGCCCCCATCTTCGACCGCAGCTTCGGCCTCGATCTTCGCCTCCTCTTCCGCCGACTCCGCCGCACGCTCCATCTGCAGCTTGCGGACGGCCAGGAACTCGAGCACGCGATCCTTGACGTCATCCAGGCCGTAGTGGTCCTCGTTCAGCACCTGGTCCGCATCCGTCAGGTCGATCCGGTCCTCCGTCCGCTCGTTCCACGGCAGCTCCGTGACCAGCTCGACGTACGTCCGCAGGACCTGATACTCGGCCGACTGCGGATTCGTCCGGCGCAGCCGGTTCAGCTCGCGCTCGATCTCCGTCTTCGCTTCCGGCGGCAGCTCGAGCTCCGCGATCCGCGTCTCGATCTCGTCGAGATCCGAAACCTCCTCGTCTTCACCCAGCTCCTTCTGGATCGCGCGCATCTGCTCGCGCAGCACGATCTCGCGCTGCTTCTCGCCCAGCTCCTCCTGCACCTTCTGCTGAATCTGCTCCTGAGCCTCCAGCCGAATCAGGTCGCGCTCGACACCCACTAGAACCCGCCGCATACGCTCGGCGACCGGGAACAGCTCGAGCAGCGCCTGCTTCTCCGACGACGGCAGCTCGAGGTAGAACGCAACGAGATCCGCGAACGCGCCCGGGTCCTCGACGCCCTGGACGATCTGCGCCAACGCCTCACGCGGCATGCCGCGACGCCGGCCCAGCTCCGCCGCGCGGTCGCGCAGCTCGCGGTCGAGCGCAAGCGTCGCCGCGTCCGACTGCACAGCCTCCTCCTCGACCACCCACACGTCCGCCTCCAGCATCGCCGTGCCCGCACGCTCGTACGCCAGCGCTTTCGCCCGCTTCTCACCCTGAATCAGCAGTTGAAGCCCGCTCGAGCTGCGCTGCACCTGGAGCACGCGAACAACCACACCCATCTCGTACAGGTTCGAGGGCGAAACCTGGTCGGCGTTCTCGCGCTGGCACACCGCGAACAGCCTGCGATCCGTCTCGAGGACCTTCTCGATCGCCTCGAGCGTGCCCGGTCGACCCGCCGTGATCGGGACCGCGACGCCCGGAAAAACCACCGTTTCCCGCATCGGCAGCACGGGAATTCTCAAACGTTCAGCCATTGTCATGACCACCTTTCTCCAGTGTCAGCACACTCGCCATCGCTCCTACTCCACGCGACATGCGTCGCGGGGCACCCGGAGCTGCGCGCTGCGAACCTGGACCGCGGCACGGAGCCTGCCACGGCCATCATATCGTCGTAACAGATTGCAATATAACGACTTGTATCCATTTCCGCTGCCTCCGGACCGGCAGGAATTTGCGCGTCAGATTGGCAGGATTCGCCGTTTTGCTGTCCCTAGGGCAGAAATCCGTGCGCTGGTGCGGCCGGTTCCCTCTCGGGCAAGCTAAACGGAGTTGAATCGCAGAGAAACGCCGAGGGTGGGAGGGCCGCAGAGTAGGATCCAATCGGATATCTGGCCGCGATCATGCTCCGCGTCCTCCCGATCTCTGTGGCCCTCTGCGATTGAACTCCGTTTGGTCGGAACTGGCCAGGACCGCAACGATCGCCTGGCGGAAACGAGAAAAGGGCGGTCTCCGCGGAGCCCGCCCTTCTCGAATGACCGCTACGGCGCGAGCGGTGTCAGCGCAGGCGTTCACCAATGCGGTCCCAACGGACGCCATTGAGGTAAGGCACGGGGCTGAGCGCGGTGGCGTCGTAGGAGAAGTAGAGCATGGCGGCTTTGCCCTTGACGGCCGGCTCCTCGACGAACCCCCAGTAGCGGGAATCGAGGCTTTCGTCGCGGTTGTCGCCGAGCACGAAGAAGCGGCTATCGGGCACGACGAGCGGGCCCCAGTTGTCGCGAGACGGGCGATAGCCCTGGCGGTCGGCGGCGTCGGCGAGGTAGTCGAGCTGCCAGAGCATAGCGGGGTGTGTCGAGTCGCCGTTGGGATCCGTGTGCTGCGCGTACCGCTCGTCCTGGCGTTCACCGTTGACGTAGACAAATCCGTCGCGCATGGCCACGGTGTCGCCGGGCATGCCGATGAGGCGTTTGACGAGGTCGATCGGCTCGTGGTGTCCGCGGAACACGATGATGTCGCCATGGTGCGGCTCGGTGTATCCGGGGAGGCGCATCTCCGTGCCGGGGATGGTGGCCCCGTAGGCGGATTTATTGAGCACGAGGAAGTCACCGACGAGCAGGGTTCCTTCCATCGATCCGGATGTGATGGTGAACGTTTGGATGAGGAAGGTGCGGAGGATGAGGAACAGGGCGAAACCCATGAGTATGGATTTCACCCATTCGAGCGCGCTCTGACCGGTACGGGTGGAGCGTGCCTTGTTGTTGGTTGCCGCCGGTTGTTCCGGCCGCGTCGGTTGCTCGTTCTTCTTCTTGGTCATAGGCTCATCGAAAACCGGTCGCCTTGACGGCGCCGCCAGAGGCATGTACGCCGAATGCTCGACGATGTTTCGGATTGCCCGGGTTCCGGTCCGCAGGGCGGCGGTTTTCCGGTCTGATCCGGTGGCAAACCGCGGATCGGGACGCGGAACTCGTAGCCGGGTCCGGTCACAAGATGATCGGTCTTGGCGCTTGATGTAAATACGACGAAGGGGATGGAGGATCCGATGGCGACGACGACGGAGACCACCGAGCGGCGCGGAACCGTCGTCCGGGCGCCGCGGGGCGCGACCCGGAGCTGCCGTGGCTGGACGCAGGAGGCGGCGCTGCGGATGCTGATGAACAACCTGGATCCCGAGGTGGCGGAGCGGCCGGACGCGCTGGTGGTGTACGGCGGCACGGGCAAGGCGGCGAGGAGCTGGGAGGCGTTCGAGGCGATCGTGCGGGAGCTGCGCCGGCTCGAGGACGACGAGACTTTGTTGATCCAATCGGGCAAGCCGGTCGGCGTGTTTCGCACGCATCGGTGGGCGCCGCGGGTGCTGATCGCGAACGCGAATCTCGTGGGCGATTGGTCGACGTGGGAGACGTTCCGCGCGCTCGAGCGGCAAGGGCTGACGATGTACGGCCAGATGACGGCCGGTTCATGGATCTACATCGGCACGCAGGGGATCCTTCAAGGCACGTATGAGACGTTCGGCGCCGTGGCGCGGCGGCACTTTGGCGGTTCGCTGCGCGGCCGCTGGGTCTTGACCGGCGGCATGGGCGGTATGGGTGGCGCGCAGCCGCTCGCCGTGACGATGAACGAAGGCGCGATCCTGGTGGTCGAGGTCGATGCGCGGCGGATCGAGCGTCGTTTGGGCACCGGCTACTGCGATCGGTTGACCGACGACGTCGATGTCGCGCTCGATGTGGTGCGTGGCGCTGCTGCGCGAGGCGAGGCGGTCTCGGTCGGACTCGTGGGCAACTGCGCCGACGTGCTGCCGGAGCTGGTGCGGCGTGGCGTGACGCCGGATGTCGTGACAGACCAGACGTCCGCGCACGACGCGCTGGACGGCTACGTTCCGGCGGGCCTGTCGGTCGACGGTGCGGATCGGCTGCGTGAGAGCGACGCCGATGATTACGTACGCCGCGCGATGGTTTCCATGCGCGTGCACTGCGAGGCGATCGTAGCGCTCATGCAGCGGGGCGCCGTTGCGTTTGACTACGGCAACAACTTGCGCGGACAGGCGAAGGAAGCGGGGTACGCGGATGCGTTCGCCTACCCCGGCTTCGTGCCGGCGTACGTTCGGCCGCTGTTCTGCGAGGGCAAGGGCCCGTTCCGCTGGGTTGCGCTGTCGGGCGATCCTCGGGACATCGAGCGCACCGACGAGCTGGTTCTCGAGCTGTTCCCGCACGACGAGCACCTCGCCCGTTGGATCCGTCTTGCACGAGAGAAGGTCTCGTTCCAGGGGCTGCCGGCCCGCATCTGCTGGCTCGGCATGGGCGCGCGCGCGCGGTTCGGCGTCGCGTTGAACGAGCTGGTGGCACGCGGCGAGCTGCGCGCGCCGATCGTGATCGGGCGCGACCACCTCGACACCGGCTCGGTCGCATCACCGTACCGTGAGACCGAGGCGATGCGCGACGGCAGCGACGCGATCGCGGATTGGCCCGTGCTCAACGCGTTGCTCAACACGGCGTCCGGCGCCAGCTGGGTCTCGTTCCATCACGGCGGCGGCGTAGGCATCGGCCGTTCGCTCCACGCGGGTCAGGTGCTGGTGGCGGACGGCTCGGCGGAGGCGCGCGACCGTCTCGAGCGCGTGCTGACGAACGATCCCGGGATCGGCATCGCGCGCCATGCCGATGCGGGGTATGACGAGGCGATCGAGACCGCGGTGGCGCATGAATTGAGATTGCCGATGATCAGCAAATGATGAATGCGAAATGATGAATGCGGAATGGTGGCTTGTCCGCCATCTCCGCGTATCGTCGTCGTTCATTCATCATTCATCATTCATCATTCATCATTCATCATTTGGCCGTCCATCGCGGCGATGCCGATCCTGCAACCCGAGCTACTTTATCGCGACGGCGCGTTTCACGAAGGACTCGCGCTCGAGTATTCGTCCGACAGCGGACGGATCGTGGATGTGGTGCCGGCTGGGGATTCGGGCGGTGGCGCGCGACGGCTGCGCGGTCGGGCGTTGCTGCCGGGCTTCGTGAACGCGCACTCGCACGCGTTCCAGCGGCTGCTGCGCGGGCGCACACAGTGGCGCCCGGCGCGTGACGCGCGTGACGACTTCTGGAGCTGGCGGTCGGCGATGTACGCCGCGGCGAACGCGCTCGAGCCGGATGACGTCTTCGCCGTTTCACACTTTTGCTTCCTCGAGATGCTACGCGCGGGCTTCACGTCTGTGGGCGAGTTCCACTACCTGCATCGTGACGCGCGCGGCGAGCGGTACGCGGACGCGGTCGAGCTCTCGAAACGCGTGATCGAGGCGGCGGAATCGGTCGGGCTGCGCATCCGCCTGCTGTACGGCGCCTACGTGACGGGCGGCATCGGCGAACCGCTGAAGCCGGAGCAGCGGCGGTTCGCGACGCCGTCGCTCGACGGCTACCTTGCGGAGATCGATGCGCTCGCGTCG
>JBOHRM010000383.1:0-2936 GCA_050732715.1 Longimicrobiales bacterium | reverse complement strand
GAACCCGGGACGTGGACCGCAACCCGCAACCCGCAACCCGCAACCGGAACCCGGAACCCGGAACCCGGAACCCGAGCGAAGCGAGCCATGAAATACGTTCCACTCGTTCTCGCGAATCTCGGCCGCCACAAGCGGCGAACGATCCTGACCGTGCTCGGGATCGCGCTGGCGCTGTTCCTCTTCGCATCGCTGCGGACCGTGGTCACCACGATCGAGGCGGCGGCCGAGGCGGGGAGCGCGCGGCGGCTGGTCGTGACGAACGCGACCGGCATCGTGTTCACATTGCCGTTGAGCTACGCGAACCGGCTGCGCACGGTCGACGGCGTCGAAGGGGTGAGCTGGGCGAGCTGGTTCGGTGGGCAGTACGGCGACGGGCGTCGCTTCTTCGCACAGTTCTCGATTGATCCGGAATCGTATCTCGAGATTTACCCCGAGATCGTCGTGCCGGATGATCAGAAGCGCGCGTTCCTGAGCGAGCGCACCTCCGCAATGGTCGGCGCGAGACTGCTCGACATGTTCGGCTGGCGGCTGGGCCAGGATGTGACGCTACGAGGCACGATCTTCCCGGGAGACTGGACGTTCACGATCCGCGCGGTCTATACCACGTCAGATCCGATCATCAGTGAAGACCTCATGGTCTTCCACCACGAGTATCTCGAGGAGCGCCTCGACCGGCCGGGCATAGCCGGGTGGTACATCCTCCGAATCGATGACCCGAACAACGCGGCATCGATCGCGAACACGATCGACGAGCAGTTCCGCAACTCGAACGCCGCGACCAAGACCGGCACCGAACAGGCGTTCAATGCGAGCTTCGCGACGATGTGGGGCAACGTCCAGCTGCTCATGGGCACGATCGGCCTCGCCGTCGTTTTCGCGATCCTGATGGTCAGCGCGAACGCGATGATGATGAGCGCGCGCGAACGGACAGGCGAGATCGCGGTGCTCAAGACCGTCGGCTTCTCCGATCGCACGCTGTTCGGGCTCGTGATGCTCGAGGCCGGCGTCATCGCGTTCGCCGGCGCGTTGCTCGGGCTGGGCGCGGCACGGTTGATCTACCGCGCGGACTTCAACGCCGGCGGATTCCTGCCCGGCTTCGGTGTGACGCCGGATACACTCGCGCTCGGCGCAGCGGTGACGCTGCTGCTCATGCTGGCGAGCGGACTCGCGCCCGCGGTCCGCGCCGCGAGACTGCCCGTGGTGCAAGCACTGAGGCGAGTCGAATGAAGATCCCGATCGTCTACAACGTCCGGAGCGTGCTGCAACGCCCCGTATCGACGGCGCTGACCGCGCTCGGCATCGCGCTCGTCGTCGCGGTGTTCATCGGCATGCTGGCACTGGCAAACGGGTTCCGCGCGGCGCTCGTGCGGACCGGATCCGAACAGAACGTGCTCGTTCTGCGGCGCGGCGCGGATTCGGAGCTGTCGAGCGGGCTGAGCCGCGAGGACGTGCGCATCCTTGCCGCTTCGCCTCATGTCGCGACCAGCGCGGACGGCCGGCCAATGGCAAGCCCCGAAGTCTACGTCGTCGTGCCGCTGCCGCGAATGGGTGACACCATCGGCGTCGCGAACGTGGTCGTACGCGGCATCAGCGAGCAAGCCTGGGATGTGCGCGCGAACGTTCAAGTGGCCGAGGGACGGCGGCCGCTGTCCGGACGCTCCGAGGTGTGCATCGGCCAGAAAATCGTGGGTCGGTTCCCCGGCACGGGCGCCGGTGAAACACTGCGGTTCGCAGGACGCGACTGGAACGTGGTCTGCCACTTCACCGCCGGCGGCTCGGCGTTCGAATCAGAGGTCTGGGGCGAGAACGAACAGTTCATGCCGGTGTTTCGCGGCGAAGCATTCCAGTCGGTCACGCTGCGCTTGCGCGACCCCGCCGCGCTCGAAGACGCGAAACGCGCGCTCGAGGACGACCGCCGCATCACCGTCGACGTGCACCGCGAGTCCGAGTTCTATGCGGCGCAATCCGCGATCCTGGGAAACATCCTTCGCATCCTCGCGATCCTGATCACGAGCATCATGGGCATCGGCGCGATGTTCGGCGCCGTCAACACCATGTACGCCGCCGTGGCCGCGCGCGCGCCCGAGATCGCCGTGCTGCTCACCCTCGGGTTCCACCCGCGCAGCGTGCTCGCCAGCTTCGTCGCAGAATCCGCGATCATCGCCGCCGCCGGCGGCGCGATCGGCTGCCTGCTCGCCTTGCCCCTCAACGGCCTCGTCACGAGCACTACCAACTGGGCGAGCTTCAGCGAAATCGCGTTCAGCTTCCGCGTGACCCCCGGCCTGCTGCTCGCCGGACTCTCGTTCGCCGTCGTCATGGGCATCGTCGGCGGATTCTTCCCCGCGCGCCGCGCCGCAAAACTGCCCGTGGTCCAGGCCCTGCGCTAGACTGCTCCGGTCGCAGGGCAGGCTCCGAACAGATTCAATCACAGAGAACGCCGAGGTAACGGAGAGCCACGGAATAAAGTCGTCCTCGGTGTCCTCTCTTGCCTCGGCGGCCCTCCGCGATTGAAGTCCGTTCCATTCTCGAACGACCCCTTGCGTTTGGTCGACCTCCCACGCGAGCATCCCCGCTACGCCGTCTTCGATGCACAGCGTGCGCAGCTCGAGCGGAGGTCCTCGCTTCTCGAGGCGCAGACGCGGCCGCAGGTCTCGGCGTTCGGCGAATTCGGATACGGCCGCCCAGGCCTCCAGCAGTTCACGGATGACCTGCACGACTATCGCCAGCAAATTGATCCCGTTCTGGATCATCGCACTCGCGGTGCTCAGCATCGGCCTCGCCGTCGGCTGGCTGGTCTTCGACGTGCCAATACGGGGCAGCCTCGCCCTCATCTTCGGCGCCGCCGCGATCTACCTGTTGGTAGCGCTCGGGATCGGGCTCTGGGTGTCGACCGTCGTGACCACCCAGCAGCAGGCGATGTTCCTCAGCTTCGCGCT